>DATMSF010000421.1:0-2510 GCA_035565535.1 Aeromicrobium sp. | reverse complement strand
CGACGACCCCGAGATCATGCGCCCCATCACCGAGCTCGGGATGGTCGACACCATCACGATCGAGGACACCGAGATCACGGTGCGGATCCTGTTGACCGTGTCGGGCTGTCCGCTCAAGGACACCCTGACGCGCGACGTGACCGCCGCCGTCGCGACGGTGGCGCCGGCCCATGCGGTGCGCGTCGAGATGGGCGTCATGACCGATGAGCAGCGACGCGACATGCAGACGATGCTGCGTGGCGGAGTCGGCCAGCGTGAGATCCCGTTCGCTCAGCCCGGTTCGCTGACCAAGGTCTTCGCGATCGCCTCGGGCAAGGGCGGCGTCGGCAAGTCGACCGTCACGGTCAACCTCGCCGTCGCGATGGCCCGCAGCGGCCTCAAGGTCGGTGTCGTCGACGCTGACATCTACGGACACTCGATCCCCGACATGCTCGGCGTGGGCGATGCCCGCCCCACGCAGGTCGAGGAGATGATCATGCCGGTCCCGGTGACGCTGGGGTCCGGAGCCGAGCTGAAGGTCATGAGCATCGGGATGCTCAAGCCGCGCAAGGACCAGGTCGTCGCCTGGCGCGGGCCGATGCTCGACCGCGCGCTGGTGCAGATGCTCTCCGACGTCTACTGGGGCGATCTCGACGCGTTGCTGCTCGATCTGCCACCCGGCACCGGGGACATGGCGATCAGCCTGGGCCAGCACCTGCCGAACGCCGAGGTCGTCGTCGTCACGACACCGCAGCCGGCCGCCGCGCAGGTTGCCGAACGCGCCGGCACGATGGCCTCGATGATGCACCAACGTGTCGTCGGCGTCATCGAGAACATGTCGTACCTGCAGCTGCCGTCGGGCGAACGCATGGAGGTCTTCGGGTCCGGTGGTGCCGCCGACGTGGCGAAGACGCTGAGCGCGCGCTTCGGTTACGACGTCCCGCTGCTCGGTCAGGTGCCGCTGGAGGAGGCGCTGCGCGAAGGCGGCGACACCGGCGCACCCATCGTCGAGGCCGATCCGTCGGCGGAGTCCGCCAGGGTCCTGCAGGCGGCGGCCGATCAGCTCAGCGGCCGCTCGCGTGGACTGGCCGGGATGCAGCTGGGTCTCGCACCCGTCGGGCGCCTGTAGGGTCCTACCCATGTTCGGCATGGGCCTGCCCGAGATCGGGGTCATCCTGGTCGTGGGCCTGCTCGTCTTCGGGCCCGACAAGCTGCCGGACCTGGCACGTCAGGCCGGACAATTCGTCCGCACGGTCCGCAAGATGGCCGACAACGCCAAGGCCGACCTGGGCCGCGAGCTCGGTCAGGACCTCAGCGGTCTGGACCTGAAGTCCCTCGATCCTCGCGAAGTCGTGCGCCGCAGCCTGCTCGAGGACTCCCCCGCCACTGCGGCACCGCCCCCGACCGGCCTGCAGAAGCCCCGCGAGCTCGCCCCGGGCCAGATCCCCCCGTTCGACCCCGAGGCCACTTGACCGAATTTTGCGGGGTGATGCACCACTCGAGAACTCCAAACCGGTGCAAGACCCCGCAAAATTCGTCAGGCGGCGGCCCAGGAGGTCATCCGGTCGATACCGCCGCCGATGCGGTCCCAGGGCGAGTCGGCCGAGGTGCCGACCGGGAGCTGGGAGATCGCCAGCGCGAGGCGATCGAGATCGGCGTCGGAGACGATCGTGAAGACCATGCCGTCACGGTCCCAGGTCACCACGGTCGGTGTGCCCTGACGGATCCACACGTGCGTCCCGGCGACGGCGCGACGCTCGAAGTCCGTCAGCACGCGCCGGTCGAGCCGGCCGGCCTGCTCGTACAGCCGGAGGCGCCGCGTGCCGTCGGTGTAGCTGACCGCGACGACGTCGCTCGTGCGGTCGTAGACCACCATGGTGCGGTGCATGTCGCCGGCCAGCACCTCGTGACAGGGCCATCCTTCTGCGTCCAGGTGGTCCGGATCTGCAGCGGCGTACGTCGCGGCGAGCGTGCGGGCCGTCGCACCGATGAACTCGGACGCGTAGTCGTCGTATCCCGGCTGCACCTCGTCGAACCGCTCGGACCCCCCGATGACGTAGGCCACGGCCAGGACGGCCATCGATGCGCCCAGCACGGCGATGCCGACCGTCGCCGAACGAGCGTGACAGAGGCGGTCCCACCACGAGGCCTTCGCCGCCGGCACGGCGCTGAGCCGTGTGAGCGTGTCGATCAGGTCAGCCGGTGGCTCCGGGGTGGCGACCGTGCCCATCCGCGACTTGATCAGCCGTTGCTGGCGCACCGCACGTTCGCAGTCCTCACACACCTGAAGATGGGCGTCGACGTCGCGCATTGCGGATGCGGACAGCTGTCCGTCCACGTACGCGGCGACATCGGCACCCAGATGAGCCATCAGATGCCGATCGGTCCCATGAAACGGGTGCGTCCCTGACTCGGGGCCCGGTGCGCCAGCGCCGACCGGAGCTGGGAGCGACCCCGGTGGATGCGTGAGCGGACCGTGCCGATCTTGACGCCGAGCACGTCGGCGATCTCCTCGTACGACAGGCCCTCGA
>DATMSF010000420.1:0-2528 GCA_035565535.1 Aeromicrobium sp. | reverse complement strand
GTCGTCGCTGCCTTCGGGCTTGTCGACCACCAGCGTCTCGGTGGTCAGCAGCATCGCCGTGATGGACGCGGCGTTGGCCAGGGCCGTGCGGGTGACCTTGACCGGATCCAGGATGCCCTGGGCGATCAGGTCGCCGTACTCGCCGGTCGCGGCGTTGTAGCCGTCGCCGGACTCGCGCACCTTGTTGACCACGACCTCGCCGGAGACACCGCCATTGCGGGCGATCCACTCCAGCGGCGCGTCGGCACCCAGGCGCACGATGCGCACGCCCGTGGCCTCGTCGCCGACCAGTCCGAGGCTGTCGTCGAGCACGCTGACGGCGTGGACCAGTGCCGATCCGCCGCCGGGCACGATGCCCTCCTCGATGGCCGCGCGGGTCGCCGAGACGGCGTCCTCGATGCGGTGCTTCTTCTCCTTGAGCTCGACCTCGGTCGCAGCGCCGACCTTGATGACGCAGACGCCGCCGGCCAGCTTGGCCAACCGCTCCTGCAGCTTCTCGCGGTCCCAGTCCGAGTCGGTGTTCTCGATCTCGGCCTTGATCTGCTCCACGCGACCTTCGACCTGCGCAGCGTCGCCGCCGCCGTCGATGATCGTCGTGTTGTCCTTCGTGACCACGACACGGCGAGCCGTGCCGAGCTCCTCCAGTCCGATGGAGTCGAGCTTGAGTCCGACGTCAGGCGTCACGACCTCGGCCCCCGTGAGGGTCGCGATGTCCTGCAGCATCGCCTTGCGACGATCGCCGAACGCCGGAGCCTTGACGGCCACCGAGGTGAAGGCGCCCTTCATCTTGTTGACGACGAGCGTCGACAGCGCCTCGCCCTCGACGTCCTCGGCGATGACGAACAGCGGCTTGCCGGTCTGGACGACCTTCTCCAGGACGGGCAGCAGCTCCTGGATGGAGCTGATCTTGCCCTGGTTCACCAGGATGTACGGATCGTCGAGCACCGCTTCCATGCGTTCGGCGTCGGTGACCATGTACGGCGACAGGTAGCCCTTGTCGAACTGCATGCCCTCGGTGAACTCCAGCTCGGTGCCCATGGTGTTGGACTCCTCGACGGTGATCACGCCGTCCTTGCCGACCTTGTCGAACGCCTCGGCGATGAGCTCACCGATGTGCGAGTCACGCGACGACACGGTCGCGACGTCGGTCATGTCCTTGACGGCGTCGACCGGACGGGCGGCCTCCTGCAGCTTGCCGACCACGGCCTCGACGGCCGCCTCGATGCCCTTCTTCAGGCCCACCGGATTGGCGCCCGCGGCCACGGCACGCAGACCTTCGTGGACCATCGCCTGAGCGAGCACCGTGGCGGTCGTGGTGCCGTCACCTGCGACGTCGTTGGTCTTGGTGGCGACCTCCTTGGCCAGCTGGGCGCCGAGGTTCTCGAACGGATCGTCGAGCTCGACGTCGCGTGCCACGGTGACACCGTCGTTGGTGATGGTGGGCGCGCCCCACTTCTTGTCGAGGACGACGTAGCGGCCCTTGGGGCCGAGCGTCACCTTGACGGTGTCGGCGAGCTTGTCGACGCCGCGCTCGAGCGCGCGGCGTGCGTTCTCATCGAATTCCAGGATCTTGGGCATGTGCGCCAGACCCCGATCAGGCCAGAACGGCGAGCAGGTCGCGGGCCGAGAGGATCAGGTAGTCCTCACCGCCGTGCTTGACCTCGGTTCCGCCGTACTTGCTGTAGAGAACCTTGTCGCCGACCTTGACGTCGAGCGGAACACGGTTGCCGTTGTCGTCGACCCGGCCCGGGCCAACAGCCAGGACGACGCCCTCCTGGGGCTTCTCCTTGGCGGTGTCCGGGATGACGAGTCCTGAAGCGGTGGTCTGCTCGGCCTCGGCGGTCTGGACGACGACACGATCCTCGAGCGGCTGAATGGTGACCGACACGATGTCGACCTCCCCTTTCGAACGAATGAATGTGGCCAGTCGGTGTGACTGGTGGCGAGACGGTTCGCCACCCCAAAAACTAGCATGCCGTTGGCACTCTCCCCAAGAGAGTGCTAATTCGTTCGCTCTCAGCAGACTCCCGGAGGGCGGTGAGCTAGCGACGTATCCCCGATGACGGCGGCTGAGCGACGCTTGAGGGCAATGGATACGACGCTGTCGCACCTGCTGCCAGACTTCACCTGTGGACGTCGATCTCTTCGAACAGCTGCTGGCGCCGGCGGGGCAGCTGTTGCTGGCCGAGGTCGCCGAGCACGTCGGCGACGAATCGGAGCTGGCCCTGGGCACCCGACTGCGCAAGACCTGGGCGCCCGACCTCGTCGCAGCCGCCGTGACGCAACACCACCTGCGGGGCCGAGCCGTCGCGAAGTTCGGGCAGTCCGCAGCGCGCCTGTACTTCACTCCCGACGCTCTGGAGCAGTCCACCCGATCGGCCGTCGCCGATCACCGCGCCGCCCGCTTGGTCGCACATGGAGCGACGGCGGTGGTCGACCTCGGGTGCGGCATCGGCGGCGACCTGATCGCGTTCGCTCGAGCCGGACTTCGAGCTCGCGGCGTCGACTCCGACCCGGTCCGAGTGGCG
>DATMSF010000419.1:0-1828 GCA_035565535.1 Aeromicrobium sp. | reverse complement strand
TGTCGAGATGATCCGCGCGATCATGGCGTCGCCGGTCTTCGGGGGCAACGTCAAGAGCGAGCTGCACCCGGGCCCCGCCTACGACTCCGCGGCGCTCCAAGAAGAAGTGCGCCACCGCGCCACCAGCGTCTACCACGGCGTCGGGACGTGCCGGATGGGCGTCGACGAGATGGCGGTGGTCGGCCCCGACCTGCGCGTGAGAGGCGTCGAGGGCCTGCGGGTCGCCGACGCCTCGATCATGCCGAGCATCATCGGGGGCAACACCAACGCGCCGTCGATCATGATCGGCGACAAGGCCGCCGAGCTGGTGCTGTCATGAGCGCCCCGCAGCGACCGGCGACGCTGACGCCGGCGTTCCTGAACAGCCTCGCGCAACAGGTGGCCGGAACCGGCGACAACACCTGGAAGCTGACCGAGGTGTACAGCGGCGACCTGCTGGTCGAGCTGCCCCAGTCGACTCCGGCCGACATCGACGGGGCGTTCGCGGCCTCGCGTGAGGCGCAGGCGATCTGGGGTTCGTGGTCGATCAAGAAGCGCCTGAAGGTGCTCAAGAAGTTCCACGGGCTGGTCATCAAGAACCAGATGCTGATCACCGACCTGATCCAGGCCGAGAGCGGCAAGAACCGGCGCATGGCCTTCGAGGAGTCGTGCGATGTGCCGATGGGCACCAGTCACTACATCAAGCGCGCCCCGAAGGTGTTGAAGGAGCGCCGGCACGCCGGGCCGGTCCCGCTGCTGTCGTACTCCACCGAGGTCCGCCGACCCAAGGGCGTCGTCGCCATCATCGCGCCGTGGAACTTCCCGTTCGCGACCGGCATCTCCGACACCATCCCCGCCCTGATCGCCGGGAACGGCGTCGTCGTCAAGCCCGACAACAAGACCGCCCTGTCCCCCCTGTTCGGGCTGAAGCTGCTCGAGCAGGCCGGTCTGCCGAAGGGGTTGGTGCAGTTCGTCTGCGGTGAGGGTCCAGACGTCGGGCCCACGATGTTGGCCAACGCCGACTACGTCATGTTCACCGGGTCGAGCGCGACCGGTCGCGTCATCGGTGAGACCGCCGGCAAGCACCTGATCGACTGCTGCCTGGAGCTGGGCGGCAAGAACCCGATGGTGGTGCTGGCCGACGCCGACGTCGACGAGGCGGTCCACGCCGCGATCTTCGGCGCGTTCGGCAACTCGGGTCAGATCTGCATGCACATCGAACGTCTCTACGTGCACGACTCGCTGTACGAGGAGTTCAAGAGCAAGTTCGTCGCGGCGACCGAGGCGCTCAAGGTGGGGGCCGGGTACGACTTCGGTTTCGACATGGGCTCACTGGTCTCACCGGACCACCGCGACCGCGTGGCCGGTCACATCGACGACGCCGTCGCGAAGGGCGCCACCGTCCTGACCGGTGGCAAGGTCCGCCCCGACCTGGGGCCGGCGTTCCTCGAACCGACGATCCTCGAGGGCGTGACGAAGCAGATGACCGCCGGCGTCGTCGAGACGTTCGGGCCGGTCGTGGCCCTGCACCGGTTCAGCACCGACGACGAAGCCGTCGCCCTGGCCAACGACACCGAGTACGGGCTGAACGCCAGCGTGTGGAGCACCGACATCGACCACGCGTTCGCGATCGCGCGACGCATCGACTCCGGCAACGTCAACATCAACGACATCCTGGCCACTGCGTACGCATCCAAGGGGTCGCCGTCCGGCGGACTCAAGCAATCCGGCGTCGGCGCCCGGCACGGTGACCAGGGGCTGCTGAAGTACACCGACGCCCAGAACATCGCGGTGCTGAAGAAACAGGTCATGGAGCCGCAGGCCAATCAGACCTACGAGCAGTACGCCA
>DATMSF010000418.1:0-5037 GCA_035565535.1 Aeromicrobium sp. | reverse complement strand
TCGCGTGGCGGAACAAGCGAGGTCTACGCCCGCGCGGTCGTCTTGGAAACGGTGCGGCTGCGCCCACCGGTCCTCGTCTTCGCACGCGTCACCCGCGCGACCTACCAACTCGGGCCGTGGCAGATACCACCGAACACGCTGCTGCTGCCCTACATCCGCGCATTGCACGAGCAGGAGTCGCTCTACGACGAAGCGCGCTTCTTCCGCCCCGAGCGCTTCCTCGACAACCCGCCGGGCAACTACACGTACCTGTCCTTCGGCGGCGGCCCTCACCGCTGCCTCGGCGACCGGCTCGCGGTCTTCGAGGCAGCGATCTTTCTCCACGCCCTCTTCCGCGAGCTCCAACTCGAGCCGGACCCACCCGAGGACGAGTCCATCCGTCGCAAGGCAGTCACCTTTGTCCCCAGCCGTCGCACACGCGTCCGCATCAGCGGCTGACTCGCCCGCCAGCGCCGCCGATGACGAGGCCGACACTCACTCGGGCCGACAGACCCACAGAGAGTGAGGCAACACGAAGGCCCCAGCAGATGCCGAGGCCTTCGCTTGGTTCGCTCGAATCGGCGAGTTCGAGCTCTACGTGCACAAAAGACTATATGTCGTAATAGAGATCGAACCGATCAAGGCGTGTTAGGCCCAGTCGGTTGTCGGGTCGAAGTTCAGGGCTGGGTCCTGGACCTCGTGGAGCAGGCGAGCGACCTGAAGTTGGTCACCAACCCAGCGACAGATGAGGACGTGCCTTGGCTTGCGGACCCGACCTCCAGCGCTGTGCATGATGCTCTGGGAGAGGTGCCAACTGAGGACGTCGCCGGGCAACTCGGCACGCTTCTTGAATCCGAGGGCATCCGGGTCTTGGGCGGCGTGGGCGATCGCGGCGGCGACGAGCGCCGCGTAGCGGGCTTCCGCGGCTGCACCGAAGTTCTCGAATGACCACTCCAGCGCGTGTGCGATGTCGTCCTGGGCAGAGCCCGAGATGTGAGGCTCGGGCTTCACTGCACCGGCGTGCCCTGGGACAGACGAGGGCTCAGCCCGTTGACGAACGAGGGGAGTTCCTCGACCGCGACGGCTGTGAACCGGCCGTTGTCCAGATCATCAAGCCCGGTCTGAACTGCCTCGCGGAACGCCTCGACCTTAGCGCCGTGCGCTCGCCGGTCCGCTTCCATCTTCCGGAGCGCGAAGTCAACGACTTCGGCCGCGTCCTTCGCCTCGCCGCTTTCGACGACAGCAGCAACGTACTCTCGACCGTGCTCGCTGAGCGGGACATTCTGCGTGGCCATCAGGGCACCTCCTCGCCTGATTCTAGCCCGACCGGGCGCGAAGACAGAGCAAGCAAGGGGCGCGAGGGTCTCGGCCGATCCAAGTTGCGTGGTTCGGCTCCGTGCGTTCGTCTCGGTCGTGCTTTCCGCCTTACGCTGGGAGTGATGTCCGCGCTTGGGTTTGCGCTCGCTTGTGACCGTGAGGGCCTGCTGACACGAGAGCTCGGAATGGGCTCGCTTTGATTCGCAAACCCTTGCAAGTGACTCCTGTCGAAAGCAGCGTCTGGAATCGTCATCGCTGCAGGTCAGAGGCCATTTTCTGTGGTCATTCGCAGTCGAGCGCAAACATGCGCAATCCCGCGTAATAACGCCGACGTGTTCCCGATGACGCACCACGTGGAATGCGTCGCTCTGCTCAAGCACGCTGATTCGGACCTGGGGTAGCGCGATCGGTGGCCTAGTTGGAACACTGCTGACGCTTCGAACGAATCTCGGTGCACGTGTCTCGGCCTGCTGGGCGCGGGCGAGATCCATGCCTTGCCAGCGCAACGGCGCACTGGGCGACGAAAGGAGCCCATACCCCATAGGGGTATAGTGTCGTTGTGGGTGAAGTCGAGACCTCGACGAAAGGCCATCGCGATGAGTACGCCCCACCACCATGAAGCACATCACGAGGTACCGGGTGATGGTGCGGCGACCGATGGTCGCCCGGGTGAGGACCACGTGCCCCACGCTCACGATCACGCTGACCAGGCCACGCACGAGCCGCACACCGACCATCACTTGGGTGAGCACGGTGAACATGCGGGCCACGCAGGCCACGGTGATCACGTCGGCATGTTCCGTCGGCTGTTCTGGGGTTCACTCGTGCTGGCTGTGCCGACGGTGCTGCTCTCGCGAATGTTTGCCGACCTGGTCGGATATCAGATTCCTGACGTGCCGGGTATCTCCGGGGTACCGCCGGTCCTCGGCACGATTGTCTATCTGTGGTTCGGGCGCCCATTCCTCAGCGGTGCGGTCGCGGAGATTCGCTCTCGCCGGCCCGGCATGATGTTGCTGGTCGCGCTGGCGATCACGGTCGCCTTCGGGGCGTCGTGGGGTGCCACTCTCGAGATCCTTCCCCACCACCTGGACTTCTGGTGGGAGCTGGCCCTGTTGGTGGTCATCATGCTGCTGGGTCACTGGATCGAGACGCGCTCGTTGGTGCGGACGACGTCGGCGCTGGATTCACTGGCCACGCTCCTGCCTGATGAGGCCGAGCGGGTGGAAGGCGACGAGGTCGTCGTCGTGTCGCCCGCTGACCTGCAGCTCGGAGACGTCATCATCGTGCGCCCGGGCGGCAGCATCGCCGCAGATGGTCGTGTGGTGAGCGGCTCGGCGTCGATGGACGAATCGATGATCACCGGCGAATCCTTGCCCGTGCGCCGCGACGTCGGCGACACCGTGGTGGCCGGCACCATCGCCACAGACTCCGGCCTGCGAGTCGAGGTCACGGCGGTGGGCGAGCAGACCGCGCTGGCCGGGATCCAGAAGCTGGTCGCCGATGCGCAGGCCTCGTCGTCGCGTGCGCAACGGCTGGCGGACAAGGCGGCGGGCTGGCTCTTCTGGTTCGCTCTGGGATCGGCCGTGGTGACGTTCATCGTGTGGGCGTTGATCGGCCTCCCTGAGGACGGTCTGATCCGCACCATCACGGTCTTGGTGATCGCGTGCCCCCACGCACTGGGCCTGGCGATCCCACTGGTGATCTCCATCTCCACCGAACGCGCGGCACGAGCCGGAGTGCTGGTCAAGGATCGGCTCGCGATGGAGGCGATGCGTTCGGTCGACACCGTGCTGTTCGACAAGACCGGCACGTTGACCAAGGGACAACCCACGGTCACCGCAGTGGAGCCTGCCCCCGACACCCTGTCCGCCGACGAGGTGCTGCGCATGGCCGCAGCAGCCGAGGCCGACTCCGAGCACCCATTGGCCCGGGCGATCGTCCGCGCCGCAGAGCAGAAGGGGCTCACGCTGCCGCCCGCCGACGACTTCTCGTCCCACCCTGCCGAGGGGGTCACGGCCACGGTCGTGGGGCGGACCGTGCACGTGGGCGGCCCCGGACTCCTGGCACGCGAGGGCGTCCGCGAGCTGCCGGTGGCCGACGAGTGGCGCACGCAGGGCGCGATCATCCTGCACGTGCTCGTCGACGGTGTGGTGGTCGGCGGGCTGAGCCTGGCTGACGAGATCCGCGTCGAGTCACGTGCCGCGGTCGACGCGCTGCACGAGCGCGGCATCGAGGTCGTCATGATCACCGGAGACGCCGAAGCGGTCGCGACCACGGTCGGGGCCGAGCTCGGCATCGACCGGGTGTATGCCGGTGTCCGTCCCGAGGACAAGGCGTCGAAGGTCGCGCAGCTGCAGCACGAGGGCCGGACCGTCGCCATGGTCGGCGACGGCGTCAACGATGCCCCCGCTCTCGCCCAGGCTGACGTCGGGATCGCCATCGGCGCCGGCACCGACGTCGCGATCGGATCGGCCGGCATCATCTTGGCCTCGGACGATCCCCGCGCCGTCCTGTCGATCATCGACCTGTCCAACGCGACGTATCGCAAGAGCATCCAGAACCTGGCCTGGGGTGCGGGCTACAACCTCGTCGCCGTTCCGCTCGCAGCGGGCGTGTTGGCCTCGATCGGGTTCGTGCTGCCCATGTCGGTGGGTGCGGTACTGATGTCTGCCTCGACGGTGGTGGTGGCGCTCAACGCGCAGCTCTTGCGGCGACTCGACCTGGCTCCGTCGCGATTGGCCCCGACCGACCACCACCAGAACGCCTGACACCGAGCCTGCGAGTGCGAGATTCACGGAGCGTGCCCCACACCAGTCGCGACGACGCTGACATGCGCTTCGCGTGCGGCGGCGCCGACCGTCCCTCGATTCTTGCCCGCCAGTTCGAGAACGTGTTCTACTTCGATCATGAGGCGGATGCGGCTCGACGCGCAGGGCTGGGACGCGCCGATGACGGCAGAGGTGCTGCCGGATCCGGCAGCACCGACGGGCCAGTTCGTCGTCGTCGAGATCGAGGCCTGTGGGGTGTGCCACCGCGACCTGATCGACCGCCGTGGCGGTGTGCCGTTCATGACGTTGCCGATCACGCTGGGTCACGAGCTGGTCGGTCGGGTGACGGCGGTCGGGCCTGAGGTGAGCCTGTGGCAGCCGGGGGACCGCGTCGCCTCCCTGCACCGCGACTCGTGCGGGGACTGCGATCAGTGCGTAGCCGGCCAGGTCTCGTTGTGCCAGAACGGCGGCGCGCACGTCCTGGGGATCATGGCGGACGGCGGGTACGCGAGCCACGTTGTCGCGCCGGAGCGGACGTTCTACGCCATGCCGCAGGACATCCCTGGTCCGGAAGCGGCGATCCTCAACTGCACCTACGGCACCGCGTTTCGCGGACTTCGGGCCGGCGGTTGCGGGCCCGGACGGCGAGTCGTCATCACCGGCGCATCCGGGGGAGTCGGCAGCGCTGCCGTCGAAGTCGCGGCGCGGATGGGAGCGACCGTCGTCGCAGTGGTCCGTTCCGACTCCCACGTCGACTACGTGAGGACGCTGGGCGCCGACGTGGTCGTGGTCGACCCGGGCGACGGGTTCCACCGCCACGAAGCCGTGGCCGGAGCCGACATGGTCCTGGACTGCGTGGGGGAACCCACCTTGAACGCCTCTCTTCGCAGCGTGCGCCTGGGCGGATCGGTCGTGTTCATCGGCAACGTCAGTCAGGCGCGGCTCGAGCTGAACGTCGGGCTGGTGATCGTCA
>DATMSF010000417.1:0-1561 GCA_035565535.1 Aeromicrobium sp. | reverse complement strand
CCCGATGTCGTGCTGGGCGCGGTTGAGTCGCGCCGCGACGTCATCGAGCACCCGCAGGCTGATTCGAGCGTCCTCGGCCAACACGGTACGGAAGTCGTCCTGACCGATGCGCAGGACGCACGTGCCCACGAGCGCCGATGCCGTCTGCTGGTGGAACGGCTCTCCCAGGGAACCCATCGTGCCGAACATCTCGCCGGGCACGAGGATGTCGGTGACTGTCTCGGCGCCGTCAGTTGTCACCTGGGACACCTTCACGCGGCCTTCGGCGACCACGTAGAGCGCGTCGGCGGGCTCACCGGCTCGGTAGACCGCATCGCCCGCCGCGAGGGTCATCGTGCGCATGCGCTGGTCGATGCGGTCAAGTTCGGGCTCGGTCAGCCCGCGGAAGTACGGCGCACGTGACAGCACGTAGTGCCGGACGGGCCGCGGGCACTCGTGGGGGAGGCTGATCTCCTCCAGCGGGATGGTGCGTCGGTGGCCCGCCGACGCCGACTTGGTCGGGTCCGGACGAGGCGCTGACATCGGCGGTTCCTTCCGGTCGGCCGGGTCCCGAGCGGCCCTGAGAATCCTTCAAGACTACCTGTGCTGTTGATTGATGGCCGTCATGTCGCGGACTCCCAGATCTTCGTATCGTGCAGGCACATCGAGGGAAATGCCCGAGATGACGAGGAAGGAAGGTCCGTCATGACCGCCGCAGCCACCACTCACACCGTGTT
This sequence comes from Aeromicrobium sp., assembly GCA_035565535.1. Taxonomy (GTDB): domain Bacteria; phylum Actinomycetota; class Actinomycetes; order Propionibacteriales; family Nocardioidaceae; genus Aeromicrobium. The sequence goes on along the minus strand of DATMSF010000417.1, from coordinate 845 downwards.
CCGTGCCGAGGGCTTCAGCTGCCCGTCCTGTGTCAGCAAGATCGAGAAGCAGGTCGGTCGCCTCGCCGGGGTCACCGGCGTCAGCGTGAAGTTCGCGTCAGGCAAGGTCGAGGTCGATCACGATCCCTCGGTCACCAGTACCGACGACATCGTGGCCGCGATCGCCAAGGCCGGCTACCAGGCCGTCCCCTCGGCCTACTGAACCGTCCGCACTCTTTACCGCTTGCACTCTTGCTCCAGGAAAGGACACCGGCCATGAGCACGCTGATCCGTTGGCCGAACGGACCATGGACCAATTCGACGATGTCGGGCCTGCTCATCGTCGTCGCGGCAGCGTTGTCCTTCTCCCAAGGCGTGAACCCATTCTCCGGGGGTCACGCCGAGATCGGCCTGCCCAGCGAGGGAGCGGGTCAGCTGATCGCGTCCGATCTGCTGATGATTGCGGCCGCCGCCGTCGCGGGAACTCCGATCCTTGTCAAGGCCGTACGCGCACTGATGGTCAAGAACATCTCGATCGACTTGTTGGTGTCGATCGCCGCCACCGGTGCTGTGATCATCGGCGAGTACTGGGAGGCCGCCGCGGTGACCTTCCTGTTCGCGATCGGCCACGCACTCGAGGCCGGCACCATGAACAAGACGCGTTCGGCCCTGGCCGAGCTGGTGAAGGTGGCCCCGGACGTGGCGGTGGTGCTGCGCGACGGCCATCAGGTCGAGGTCGCGGCGGCCGACGTGCTGCCGGGCGAAACGGTGCTGGTCAAGAACGGCGCCAAAGTCCCGGTCGACGGCGTCGTGATCGGCGGCGCCGGCGCCCTGGACGAGGCGTCCATCACCGGTGAGTCCATCCC
>DATMSF010000416.1:0-1555 GCA_035565535.1 Aeromicrobium sp. | reverse complement strand
CCCACGGCCGACCCGCGCGGCCCGGGGCCTGCCACTGCAAGACCTGGAGCCACTGCTTCAGCTCGCGATACGCGGGTGCCTGGTCGAACGAACGCATCCACAGCCCGTAGGTCGGCACCTGGTAGAAGGAGTCGAAGCTCTGCGACACGAAGGTGCGGTCGAGCAAGATGATGTCCTCTTCCGGCTCGTCCCACGCGACTGTGTGGATGTCGCCGAAATCGGGACTCATCTGCATGAACAGCTCAGCACGCGCCTTGGCCTTCTCCTTGCGGATCTGGGCGTCAGGCCCTTCGTCAGGGAACGGCAGCGGATACGTGGTCTCCCACGAGAACGTCGACGTGACGGCGGGGCAAGCCGCGAGCAGACGGTGCAGCAGGGTCGAGCCCGTGCGCGGCAGTCCGCAGATCTCGGCGGCGACCCGGACCTGCTCGTCCGATATCTCGGGGTGCCGGCGCACCAGCTCCTGCAGGCGCAACCGTTCGGCGAGCAGGCCGACGAATCGCCGTTCGGTCAGGAACAGGCCGGTGTCGTTGAGTCGGGCCTCGTCGACGATCGACGACGTCAGCACCGTGAGCGGTTCGACGAACCACGGGTCGCCGAAGTCGTCCAGTCCGGTCTTGCTCCGCGCCGCCTCGAGTAGACGGTCGACCTTGAGCGCTTCGGCGGCGCTCACGCATCCTCCAGGTCGATCACACGGCACTCGGGGACGGGGTGGTGCGAGGCGCCGAGCCAGCGAAGCAGTGCGGTGCCACTGCCGTGCCCGCAGGTGTCGATCCAGTTGCCCCAGCCGGGGTCCCGCTCGGCGACGACGATCGTGAGCCGTCCGTCGTCGCCCAGCTCGGCGGTGTGCTTGTTGACGGTGATCTTGCGGTCGTAGTCCAGCGACTCCATCCACCAGTTGTCGAGCTGGAAGTTCCAGTACGGACAATCGGGCACCTCGGTCTCGATCACCCAGGCTTGGCCGGGTTCCAGCGTCCAGTAGCCGTGGAGGTAGAAGATCTCAGGATCCCCGCCGGCCCGCTGGAACATCTCCTGGCCGAAGTCGGGCAGCTCGTTGGGGCGGGTCATGAACAGCTCGGTCCAGCTCGCGAACGTCGCCGCTGTGCCGTGGATCGCGAGCGCCGCACGCTGCAGCGCCTTGCGCAAGAACGCGGGGTCGAGCTCACGGCGTTCGATCGGCTCGCCAACCCGCTCGATCGTCCACGTCCCGGCCTCCTCGGAGGCCCGGTCCAGGTACGTCTGTCGGACGACGAGACCCGTCGAGTCCTCGGCCAGGGGCAACCAGTTCCCCGGCTGCGGCGTGGCGCTGGCGATGATCTCGACAGTGCCGTCGGGACCCACCTCGATGTCGGCGTCGGACAGCTCACCGGTCGAGGCCATGGTGCCGTCGATCGCGTACCGATTGGCCTTCGAGCCGATACTGAAGTAGGCGATCGTTCCCCGTCGACCCCGGATTCGGTAGGTCCGGTCGCCACGGATGTTGGCGGCCAGATACACGTTGTCGGGGTTGTCCGCACCGATCTTGACCAGGTCCAGCTCGTGCAGTCGCGGGAAA
>DATMSF010000415.1:0-2670 GCA_035565535.1 Aeromicrobium sp. | reverse complement strand
CGCGGATCTGCTCCTCGGTGACTGCTGCCATGTGGCCAATCGTACGTCGCGCCGCATGACCGCCGATTTCAGCGTCCCCTAACCGCGTACGTCACGCCTCGTGAGGCTCGGCCTGCTCGTCCTCAGGTCGGGCAGCGAGCGCCTCGGCCAGATTGCGCAGCTCCGACCGCAGGAAGTCGCGGGTGGCGACCTCGCCGATGCCCAGCCGCAGCCCGGCGACCTCGCGGGCCAGGAACTCCATGTCGGCGTGCGACTGCGCCGTGGCTTCGCGGTCCTGCTCCTGCTGGACGCGATCGCGCGCCTCCTGCCTGTTCTGGGCGAGCAGGATCAACGGCGCGGCGTACGAGGCCTGCAGCGACAACATCAAGGTCAAGAAGATGAACGGGTACTCGTCCCACCGCCACCGGTCGGGTCCCCAGGGGACGTTCCACACGATCCAGACCGTGATGAACACCGTCATCCAGGTCAGGAACGTGGCGGTCCCCATGAAGCGGGCGAACGTCTCGGCGAACTTGCCGAACCGCTCCGGGTCGCGTTCACGGCGTCGCCGCAGCCCACGGCGGAGGTCGCGCGGCTGGTCCAGACGGATGTTGCGGTCACTCATTCGCCGATCACCGCCTCGATGTCCAGCGGGCCGGTGTCGGACTGGATGTCCTGGTCGCGCCAGTCCTCGGGCAGCAGATGATCGAGGACGTCGTCGATCGTGACCGCTCCCAGCAGGTGCTGGTTCTCGTCGACGACTGGTAACGCCACGAGGTCGTAGGTCGCCAGCAGGTTCGCGACGTGCAGCAGCGACGCATCAGGTCGCGGCCACTCGATGTCGTTGTCGACGACGACGCCGACCTGGGTGGACGGTGGCTCGCGCAGCAGCGCCTGGAAGTGGACGACGCCCAGGAACCGGCCGGTGGGCGTCTCCAGCGGTGACCGGCACACGTAGACCATCGACGCCAGAGCCGGGCTCAGGTCGGGATCGCGGACGCGCGCCAACGCCTCGGCGATCGTGGAATCGGCAGCCAGCACGATCGGCTCGGTCGTCATCATGCCGCCGGCCGTGCGCTCCTCGTAGGTGAGCAGGCGACGCACGTCCTCGGCGTCCTCCGGCTCCATCAGGCCCAGCAGCTGTTCGGCCGACGCAGGTGGCAGCTGGCCGAGCACGTCGGCCGCGTCGTCGTCGTTCATCTCGCCGAGCACGTCGGCGGCGCGTTCGGGGTCCAGGACCCCCAAGATCTCGATCTGCTCGGCCTCGGGCAGCTCCTCGAGGACGTCGGCCAGGCGATCGTCACCGAGCTCGGCGACGACCTCCATCCGGCGCTTGGGTGTCAGGTCGCGCAGTGCGCTGGCCAGGTCGGCCGCTCGCATCTGGTCCATCGTCGCGAGCAGGTGCGTGGCACCTTGACCGGCCTCGACCTGGGTCAGTCCCGTGACCTGGTCCCAGGCCAGGACCTGCTGCTGGCCGCGCCTGCCGAAGCGCTTCCCGCCGCTTTGGACCGCGAGATCGCTGATGTACCAGTCGCGTCGCGGGTCGGACTCCATCGCGACGTCGTACACCGTCGCGGAGGTGCCGTCGGGCAACGTGACGGTGCGGTCGAAGAGCTCGTGGATCGCCAGCGTCTCGTTGCGACGTTGCTCGAAGCGGCGGACGTTCAGCACGCCGGTCGTGATGATCTGACCCGAGTCCAACGAGGTCACCCGAGTGATGGGCAAGAACACCCGGCGTCGGCCCAGGACCTCGACGACCAGACCGAGCACACGCGGGCGCTGACGTGCCGACCGGACGGCGACGACGACGTCGCGCAGTCGCCCGACCTGGTCACCGGCAGGGTCGAACACTTCCTGACCCGCGAGGCGGGACAGGAAGACGCGGCTGACGGTGACACTCACGTGGAAACTCTATCGGCGAGACCCCGTCAGTGGCCGGTCAGCCGAGCGCGTCGACGACGATCCGTTCAGGTGAGCGGCCCGTTCGCGAGTGAACCGTGGACTCGACGCGTGCGCCGTCCAGGTTGCGGATGAACGTGCCGATCTCCTCGATCGCCGCTCGTGCCTCCGGGACCCACGACGCGGCCGCCTGGAACACGTGCACCTGGCGGTCCCAGATCTGCAGGTCGCACCGGACACCGGCGGACACCAGTCGATTGGCCATCAGCTCTGCATCGGCCATCAGGACCTCGCGCGATCCGATGTGGATCAGCGCCGGCGGCATGTCGTGCAAGGCCATGTTGACCGGACAGGTGCGGCCGGGCTGGACTCCGCGCACCGTGTCGATGTGTCGGACGGCGTCGGTCAGCCGGGCGACGGCGCGGTGCGAGAACGCCTGGCAGCTGCGGGCGTTGGCGTGCTCGGCCTTGCCAGCCGGATCGAAGTCGAGCAGGGGCGACAGCGCGACGATTCCGGCCGGGCGATCGTGCCCGGCATCCATCACCGCGCGCGCCACGCTGAACGCCAGGTAACCACCCGCGGAGTCGCCGGCGATCGTGATCTGTTCGGGCCGGAAGCCTTGCTCGAGCAGCCAGGCGAACCCGGCGACACCGTCCTCGACCGACCGCGAGACCGACTCGCGCGGCAGCTGTCGGTACTCGACATTGAGCACGGGCTGCCCCGACGCCGCCGAGATGCGTGACACCAGGCGGCGGTGGGTGTTCAGTCCGCAGGTCAAGAACGCGCCGCCGT
>DATMSF010000414.1:0-4131 GCA_035565535.1 Aeromicrobium sp. | reverse complement strand
CCAGATCGTCGAGACCGGACGCGTCTTCCGCCCGCGCGGGGGACCGGCTCCGATCTACGGCGTCGACCGGGCGCCGACGGCCGAGGAGTTCGCGGCCTTGGACGCCGTCCTGCCCGATCAACCGACCCACATCGGATTCGTGCTGAGCGGGGACCGTCAGCGGGCCGGTTGGGGCACCTCGGCTCGCCGTGCCGGTTGGGCGGACGCGATCGCACTCGTCCGGCGGCTCGCTGCGGCACTCAACGTCGCCGTCGAGGTTCGCCAGGCCGCGCACCTGCCGTGGCACCCGGGCCGGTGTGCTGAGGTGCTCGTGGACGGTCTCGTCGTCGGGCACGCCGGCGAGCTGCATCCCCGCGTGGTACGCGATCACGGGTTGACCGGTGTCGTCGCCGCCGGTGAGGTCGATCTCGATGCCCTGGTCGCAGCGGCTCCCGAGCTGGGGCGCAAACCCTCGTTCTCGACGTTCCCCGTGGCCAAGGAAGACCTGGCGCTGGTCGTCGACGCCGACGTACCGGTCGAGGTGGTCGCCGCTGCCCTGCGTGGCTCGGGGGACTTGATCGAATCGGTGCGGCTGTTCGACGTCTACACCGGCGATCAGGTCGGCCCCGGACGCAAGTCCCTCACGTTCGCCCTGCGGTTGCGGGCCCCGGACCGGACGTTGACCGACGAGGATCTGGCGGACGCCCGGGCCAAGGCGGTCGCGGCAGCGGAGGCAGTCGGGGCGACACTGCGCGCCTGACGGCGTCACGCTGCATCCCGATGCAAGAACTTGCATTGGCATGCAATACTATGAGGACTATGTCCAAGGTCCTCACCACATTGCCCGCCGGCGAACGCGTCGGCATCGCCTTCTCCGGCGGTCTCGACACCTCCGTCGCCGTCGCCTGGATGCGCGACAAGGGCGCGGTCCCCTGCACGTACACCGCCGACATCGGCCAGTACGACGAACCGGACATCTCCGGCGTACCGGGCCGGGCGATGCAGTACGGCGCCGAGCTGGCGCGGGCGATCGACTGCAAGAAGCCGCTGGTAGACGAAGGTCTGGCCGCCCTGGCGTGCGGCGCGTTCCACATCAAGTCGGCCGGCCGCACGTACTTCAACACCACGCCGCTGGGCCGCGCCGTCACCGGCACGCTCCTGGTGCGGGCCATGAAGGAGGACGACGTCAACATCTGGGGCGACGGTTCGACCTTCAAGGGCAACGACATCGAGCGGTTCTACCGCTACGGGCTCCTGGCGAACCCCGAGCTGCGCATCTACAAGCCGTGGCTCGACGCGGACTTCGTCGCCGAGCTGGGCGGACGCACCGAGATGAGTCAGTGGCTGACCGAGCACGGTCTGCCGTACCGGGACAGCCAGGAGAAGGCGTACTCGACCGACGCCAACATCTGGGGTGCCACGCACGAGGCCAAGACCCTGGAGCACCTCGACGTCTCGTTGGAGACCGTCGAGCCGATCATGGGGGTCAAGTTCTGGGACCCGTCAGTCGACATCGACGCCGAAGACGTCACGATCTCGTTCGTCGAGGGTCGGCCGGTCGCCATCAACGGCGTCACGTTCGAGGACTCGGTCGCGCTCGTCCACGAGGTGAACACGATCGGCGGACGGCACGGGCTGGGCATGTCGGACCAGATCGAGAACCGCATCATCGAGGCCAAGAGCCGCGGCATCTACGAGGCCCCCGGCATGGCGTTGCTGTGGGTCGCCTACGAACGGTTGGTCAACGCGATCCACAACGAGGACACCATCGCGAACTATCACGCCCACGGCCGCCGGCTCGGTCGCCTGATGTACGAAGGGCGGTGGTTGGACCCTCAGTCGATGATGTTGCGCGAATCGGTGCAGCGGTGGATCGCCTCCCTCGTGACCGGGAGCGTCACGCTGCGGCTGCGGCGCGGTGACGACTACTCGATCCTGGACACCCAGGGGTCGAACTTCTCCTACCACCCCGAGAAGCTCTCGATGGAGCGCACCGACAACGCCGTATTCGGGCCGACCGATCGCATCGGTCAGCTGACGATGCGGAACCTGGACATCGCCGACTCGCGGGCGAAGCTGGAGATCTACGCGACCCAGCCGTTGGACCAGGGACAGGTGCTGGTCGAGAACGGCACGCTGTTCGGCGAGCTCCCCGCCGGCGGCGCGATGCGGATCGAGGCGAACCCCGAGCTGGAGAACGACGCCGAGGAGCTGGTCGAGGTGGCCCTCGACGACGCGGCAATGGAGTTCGGGGCCGACTGATGAGCACATCCAAGAGGTTCACCGCAGCGGTTGCCGGTGCCAGCGGGTACGCCGGCGGAGAAGTCCTGCGGCTGTTGTTGCAGCATCCCGACGTCGAGATCGGCGCGGTGACGGCTGCCTCGAGTGCTGGCTCGGCGCTGGGGGAGCACCAGCCACATCTGGTCGCTCTCGCCGACCGGGTCATCCAGCCCACCGATGCCGAGACGCTCGGCGGGCACGACATCGTGTTCCTGGGGTTGCCGCACGGTGAGTCCGGGCGGATCGCCGCCGAGCTGGGCGATGACGTCCTGGTCGTCGACTGCGGTGCCGACCATCGGTTGGAGAACGCCGAGGACTGGAGCACCTACTACGGCACCGACCACGCCGGGACGTGGCCGTACGGTCTGCCGGAGCTGATCCGCGAGGGCGGCAAGCAGCGCGACGCACTGGCCGGGGTGAAGCGGATCGCCGTTCCGGGCTGCAACGTCACGGCTGTGACGCTGGGGCTGCAACCGGCTGTCGCGGCCGGACTGGTCGACCCGACCGATGTGGTCGCGGTCCTGGCCAACGGCTACTCGGGCGCCGGCAAGGCGCTCAAGCCGCACCTGCTGGCCTCCGAAGGGCTGGGGGCGGCGTCGCCGTACGCCGTCGGCGGCACCCACCGGCACATTCCGGAGATCGCCCAGAACTTGCGGCACGCAGGCGCCGACGACGTCACGGTCTCGTTCACCCCGACGCTGGTTCCGATGGCGCGCGGCATTCTGGCGACGGTCACGGCCCGGCTCTGCGCCGGTGTCGACGACGCAGTGGTCCGTGCGGCCTACGACGAGGTCTGTGCCGACGAGCCGTTCGTGCACCTGCTGCCGCAGGGCCAGTGGCCGACGACGGCGGCAACTCTGGGCGCCAACACGTGCCACCTTCAGGTCGCCGTCGATGCCAAGGTCGGTCGACTCGTCGTGGTCAGCGCGATCGACAACCTGGTCAAGGGTACGGCCGGCGGAGCCATTCAATCGATGAACCTGGCCCTGGGTCTGCCGGAGGACACCGGCTTGACGACGACGGGAGTCGCCCCATGAGCGTGGTCACCGGCAAGCTGTCACCTTCGTCGGGTAGCAACCCCACGATGACGGTGGTTTACCAACTTAAGTTGGTAAACCGTCACCAGGAGGTCCAGAGATGAGCGTGACGGCGGCGCGGGGGTTCCGGGCGGCGGGGGTGGCGGCTGGGCTGAAGGCCAGCGGCAAGCCGGACGTGGCCGTGGTCGTCAACGACGGTCCCAGCAGGGTCGCGGCGGGGGTCTTCACCAGCAATCGGTGCAAGGCCAACCCCGTGATCTGGAGCCAGGAGGCGATCAAGACCGGTCGCGCGAGTGCCGTGGTCATCAACTCCGGTGGCGCGAACTGCTACACCGGACCCGAGGGATTTGCCACGACCCACCGGACGGCGGAGCTCGCAGCGCAGAAGCTGGGCGTCGGTGCGGTCGAGGTCCAGGTCTGCTCGACCGGACTGATCGGACTGCTCAACGACCGTGACGACCTGCTCGCCGGTGTCGGGGCCGCGATCGACTCCCTCAGCCCCGACGGTGGACACGCCGCCGCCACCGCCATCATGACGACCGACACCGTGGCCAAGGAATCGGTGTGGACCAACGGGGGCTGGACGGTCGGTGGAATGGCGAAGGGCGCCGGCATGCTGGCCCCCGCGCTCGCCACGATGCTGGTCACCATCACGACCGATGCTGACGTCGACCAGGCCACGGCCGACCATGCGCTGCGGGCGGCGACCGCTGCGACGTTCGACCGGTTGGACAGCGACGGCTGTCAGTCCACGAACGACACCGTGTTGTTGCTGGCCAGCGGATCCTCGGGAATCTCGCCCTCGGTCGACGAGCTGACCGAAGCCGTCACGGCG
>DATMSF010000413.1:0-5041 GCA_035565535.1 Aeromicrobium sp. | reverse complement strand
GCCTCGTCGGCGCCTTCCCGCGCTCGTTCCTCGCGCTGGCGACCGGGGTGGGGTGCGCCTACCCGCCCTCGTGCCTCGCGCTGGCGACCGGGGTGGGGTGCGCCCACCCGCGGTTGGTGCGGTCTTTCAGGCGATCTGCTTGAGCAGGCCGGTGTCGACGTCGTAGAGGAAGCCGCCGACCTTGACCGTCTCGGGGACCAGCGGGTGGCTGATGACCTTGTGCACGTCGGCGGTCAGGGCGGCCGCCTGATCGTCGATGACGCCGAGCGACAGCCAGGACGCGTCCGTGTTGTTGGCCTCGCCGATCTTGGCCTGCAGGACCGACTCCGGCGACGAGGCCATGGCGCAGCGGGTGTGCTCGACGATCAGGACGCGGTCGACGTTGAGCGTCGCGATGCTCAACGCGATCGCCTTCAGCACGTCGTCGGTGACCCGACCTCCGGGATTGCGCAAGAACTTGGCGTCGCCGGGAACGAGTCCGATCATGCCCAGCGGATCCAGTCGCGAATCCATGCACGTGACCATCAGGACGCCGGCCTTGGCGATGCCGTCGAATCCGTTCATGCCGAAGTCGGCGGCGTAGGTGCGATTGGCGGCCAGGAGATCTTCGAAGTCGTTCACGGTTTCAAGGTAGACCCACGCGGGTGGCTGCGCCGCATCAGGGTCAGGGCCAGGACGGCGGCGACCGCTGCGCACACCGCTGCGCCGACGAAGACGGCGTGGAGCTGGGTGATGCCGGCGTCCTGGACTGCGTCGCGGTAGGCCTGGCACAGCTCGGCCTGCCCGCCGCACAGGTCTTCAGCTGAAGGGATCTTCTCCGAGGCCGCGTGGAAGGCGCGCAAGCCGATGGTGGTCAGTGCGGAGATGCCGATCAGCATGCCGACCATGCGGGCCACGATCAGCAGAGCCGAGGCGACTCCGTGAACCGCATCCGCGGTGTGCTCGAGCAAGGCGGCGTTGACCGGGGCGATCGCGACACCGAACCCCAGCCCGGCAGCGATCAACGAGCCGGTCTCGGCGGTGTGCAGCAGGGCGTCGTGGTCCCAGGTCGACATGTGCCAGAAGGACACCGCGCTGACCGTCATCGCCGCGGCTGTCAGCGTGGCGGCCGGCACGTATCGCAGCAGCCAGCCGCCGAGCAGCGCGCCGACGGGTAGGGCGACCAGGAAACGCACCAGCACGAGCGCGGCATCGAGCTGGGAGTCGCTGTAGACCGTGAGTCGGGCGAAGAACGGGATGTCGACCAGCGCTGCGATCAACGAGGCGCCGATGAAGAACGACACGACCAGCGATCCCCAGGCGACGCGGTGACTCAGTGCCCCGCGCGGCACGATCGCTGTGGTGGCCCGCCGCTGACGCCACCAGAACCCGAGGGCAGCCGCGGCGGCCAGCGGCAGCAGCCATCGCGCCGCGGGGGAGATGGCCGTGGTCTCGGGCTCGGCCGACGCGAACGCGATGATGACGGCCCCGAGCGCGACGGCCAGAAACGCAGCGCCGGGCAGATCTGTCTGCGCGGCGATCTGCCGCCACGACCGCCAGTCCACGAGCGGGCGTCGTGCCGTGAGGGTGCGCACGACCAGCAGGACCAGCAGTCCGTAGAGGGTCAGGGCCAGCGGAGTCAGCCACCTGGACTCACCGGTGACCGGCAGGAACGCCAGTCCCGACGTGACGCCGGTGGTCAGCCGGTCGGGTTCGGCCATCACCAGCGCCAGGGCGGTCATGGCTGTGGCGAGCAGGAGCAGGCCGATCCAGTCGGGTCGTCCGGCGCGTGCGGGCCCCGGCAGATCGGGGGAGCTGCGGCGCAGCGTGAGCACGGCCGCCAGCAGGACCAGGGCCACCGCACAGTTGACCCAGAAGATGTCGCGCCACGTGCCGAACGCCAGCACGGCGGCGCCGTACAGCGGGCCCAGGACGCTGCCGAGCTCCTGGACGGCGCCCACGACGCCCAGGGGGAGCCCGCGCCGTTCGGGCGGCCACAGGTCGGCCACCAGCGCCAGGGTCGGCGGGATCAGCCCGCCTCCACCGATGCCCTGGATCAGTCGACCGATCACGATGCTGTCCAGGTCGTATCCGGTCGCCGTGATGACCGAGCCGAGGGCGAAGATCACGAGCGAGCCCAGCAGGACCGGTACCCGTCCGCGCAGGTCGGAGATGCGGCCGATCAGTGGCAGGATCGCGACGTAGCCGAGCAGGAAGCCCGAGATGATCGGTGCGCCGCGTTGCAGCTCGTCGATGCCCAGGCCGGACGCGGTCATCATGTCGGGCAGCGCGAGGACGACGACGTACGTGTCGGCGGCGGCGAACGCGATCGCCACAGCAGCCAGGCCGAGCAGCCACCGCGCCGAGCGCGGGACCTCCACCGACGTCATCGACCGGGCTTGGCCGGGGGTTCGATCTCGGTGGCGTCCGGATTGGCCGTCAGCACCACGTCGTATGTCACGTCGGCGGCGCCGGGGTAGAACGGGCCGGTGATCCGAACGTCGCGCAGCACGTCGTCATCGGTCAACCGGTACACGACGGCGAACGTCTTGGCGGCATCGGCCGACGGCAGGAACCGGTGCACGACGTCGCCGGGCAGTGTCCCGGTGATCTTGGTCAGGACGTCCTTGCCGTCTCGTGACTGGCCGTCGGAGGCCAGGTCCTGGGTGCGGACCAGGATCACCGGCAACCCGTCACCCTTGGCGCCGAGCAGGCTTGCGGGGTCGGGGGCGTGCAGCGTCTCGGGATCGATCGTCAGGAACATCGTGGGTGCCAGGCTCGTCTTGGCCCAGACCGTCCCGCCGACGGCGATCACCTCGGCCGAGATGGTCGAACCGCCCGAGACCACGTCGACATCGCCGGCGAAGGCGGCATCAGCGACCGTCTCGCCCTGGTAGCCCCGGCCCTTGGCGCGCAGCAACCCCGTCAGCCCGTCGGGCAACGAGTCGGTCGACAACGAGATGGTCAACGCCTTCGCGTCGGTGATGTGCTGCTGGGCAGCGGCCAGGCGATCGGCGAGCGCGGCACTGTCGTCACCATCGTGCGCACCGTCTCCGCCGCCCGAGCAGCCCGCCACGAGCGTGACTGCAGCAAGGGCAACGGTCAGTGATCGGATGATGCCTGGGGTGCGCACGGGGTCAGTCTTGCATGATCGGGGCGTCACCCGGTGGTCCGGCGACGGCCAGGATCGGCTGGGCGGCCGGCACGCCGGAACCGTCGCGCCTCTCGTCGGGCTCGGGGAGCTCGACGGGGGTGCCACTGGTGGCCGACGCCATCGGGGTGCCGTCGCCGACCCAGGCCAGGATCAGGCCGTCCTCACCCTTCAGCAGTCGCTGGCAGCGCACCCCACCCGTGGCGCGCCCCTTCGACGGATAGATCGCCAGCGGGCTGACCTTGACCGCCCCGTTCTGCGTGCCGGGGAGTGCGTCGCCGGATCCGGCGACGGTCACGATGCTCGCCGACGCGACGTCGCGCACCGCACCGAAGGCGACCAGCCGTGATCCGTCGGCGATCTTGATGCCTGCGACGCCACCGCCGCTGCGACCCTGTGGCCGCACCGCGTCGGCCGCGAAGTGCAGCAACTGGGCGTCGGAGGTGATGAACGCCAGCTGCTCGTCGCCCGTGGTGAGCTGGACGGCACCGACCACGGCGTCGCCGTCGGCCAGCGAGATGATGTCCCACTCGTCCTTGCTCAGCACCTCGGGCTTGACCCGCTTGACCACGCCGTGGCGGGTGGCCAGCGCGATGCCGGGGCCGTCCTCGGTCAGGCTGACCAGCGCGAGAGGTGCGGCACCGCCCAGGTCGACCAGCTCGGTCAGTGGGACGCCACCTTGCAGGTTGGGTGATGCGGCTGTCGGCGGCAGCGCCGGCAGGTCCAGGACGTTGACCCGACGGATCGTTCCGGCCGTCGTCACCAACCCGATCTCGCCACGCGCCGTCGTGCGGACGGCACTGCGGATCGTGTCGTGCTTGACCCGCCGTCCCACCGCTCCCAGTGCGGAGTCGTCAGCGGTTCGCGCGAGCAGCCCGGTGACGGACAGCAGCGCCCAGCAGGGGTCGTCGGCGACCTCCACCGATGCGGTGGCGGCCGTGACGGTCTGACCGGCAGACTCCAGCAGCACGGTCCGGCGGGGTGTGCCGAACTTCTGCGCGACGTCGTCGAGCTCGTCGCCGACCACCTCGCGCAGCACGGCGTCGTCACCGAGGATCTCGTCGAGCCGCTCGATCGTGCGTCGCAGCTCCTCGATCTCCTTCTCGATCTCGATGCGATCGGTGCGGGTCAGCCGACCGAGCGTCAGCTGCAAGATGTACTCGGCCTGCGGCTCGGACAGGTCGAACACCGAACGGAGCCGCTCCTTGGCCTCGCCACGGTTCTCACTGGACCGGATCAGCTGGATCACCTCGTCGATGTCGACCAGTGCCAGCAGTAGTCCCTCGAGCAGGTGCAACCGGTCCGCTGCCTTGCCGCGGCGGAACGTGCTGCGCCGACGGACCACGTCGAGGCGATGGTTCAAGAACACCTTGAGCAGGTCCTTCAGACCCAGCGTGCGCGGTTGCCCGTCGACCAGAGCGACGGCGTTGATGCCGAACGAGGTCTCCAGCGGCGTGGTCTTGTAGAGCTGCTCGAGCAGCACCTCGGGGACGAAACCGTTCTTGACCTCGATCACCAGCTGCAAGCCCTTGTGGCGATCGGTGAGGTTCTTGACGTCGATGATGCCCTGGAGCTTCTTGGCCTCGACGAGCTTCTTGATCGCCTCGATGACCTTCTCCGGCCCCACGTTGTACGGCAGCTCGGTCACGACGATGCCCTTGCGACGCGGGGTCACGTTCTCGATGCGTGCCGTGGCGCGCATGCGGAACGGACCGTTGCCCGTGGCGTACGCCTCCCGAATGCCGTCCAGTCCCACGATCTTGCCGCCGGTCGGCAGATCCGGGCCGGGAATGAACCGCATCAGGTCGTCGAGGTCGGCATCGGGCTTCTTCAGCAGGTGGCGCAGCGCCTGGACGACCTCGACCAGGTTGTGCGGTGCGATGTTGGTGGCCATGCCGACCGCGATGCCGG
>DATMSF010000412.1:0-2545 GCA_035565535.1 Aeromicrobium sp. | reverse complement strand
CGAGAGACCGCGGACGCCATCGATCAGGCGACGGCCGCAGTCGCTGCGCGTCTCAACGCGTGCACCACCTGACTCAGGTCGTCCCGCTCGATCGTCAGCGGCGCGACCGCCGGCCCGGTTCGGCCCGCCGACCCGCGGGCTGCGACGGGGCGTACCCGTATCCGTAGCCGTACTTGTCCGATCCGCGAGCCGGCACCATCGTGAGCACCGTGCCGTACAGCGTGGCACCGACACCGTCGAGGCGTTCCATCGCCGTGCGAACCTGCTCGCGGGTCGTGCGACCGTGCCGCACGACCAGCAGAGCGCCATCGGCCGCACCGGCCAACAGTGCAGCATCGGTCACCGGCAACAGGGGAGGCGCATCGATCAGCACCACGTCGTAGATGCGGCTGAGCGTCGTCAGCAGCTCCTCCATCGCGAACGTCTGCAACAGCTCCGACGGGTTCGGTGGGCGCGTGCCGCTGGTCAGCACGTCGAGTCCGGGCACCGAGGTCGGGCGCACAGCCTCCTCGACCGGCACCTGGCCGACGAGTGCGGTGGTCAGCCCGACCGACCCGGGCACGTCGAACAGGGCTGCCAGACGCGGACGCCGCAGGTCGCCCTCGACCACGACGACCGACTGGCCGCCGCGCGCGATCGCGACGGCCACGTTGGCCGTCACCGTCGTCTTGCCCTCGCCGGGAACCGAGCTGGTCACCGTCAGCACCGAACTGCCTTGGTCGACGTCGAGGAACTGCAGGTTCGTGCGCATGATGCGCGCGGCCTCGAACCGCGGATGGTTCGGGTCCAGGTCCGTGGCCAGCGTCTGCCGCGCTGCTGTGCGATCGAAGCCGAACGCGCCGATCTGCGGCAGACCCGTCAGCTCGGCCAACGCCTCCGACGACCGGATCCGCCGATCCGTGGTCTGGCGGGTGCGCGTCATCAACAGACCCGCCACCACCGCCACCGCCGCGCCGATCGCGGCCCACAGCATGCGGTTGGGGGAGGCCACGGCCGAGTCGGCCGTGGCGCTGGTGGTCACCGACGCCGTGATCGACGGTGCTGCAGGATCCTCGGGGTCGATGTCCGCCCCGGGAGTCGCCGCCGCGCCGTCGTCGACCAGCTGCGCGACGAACGCCTTCGCCGCTTCGGCACTCACCTCGGCCGCCGTCGTGGCGTTGCCGTGGCGAGCCGTCACGCGCAGCACGGTGCTGTCGTCGAGCACCGTCGCCGACAGCGCGTCGTCAATCTGGCCCACCGAGAGACTCTGCACCGTCTCGCCCACCGCCGTCGCGGTGCTCCGACCACCCAGAACCGCTGCATAGGACCGCATCAGACGAGCGTCGATCCCGTCGGAGACGCGGGCCCCGGGAGCCGGCTGGATCAACACGTCCGACGCGGCGTCGTACCGCGTCGGCGCCAGAAAGCTCAGAGCAGATCCGATCAGCGCGCCAAGCAGCACGCTGAGGATTCCGACTCGCCACTGTCTGCTGACGAATTCTGCACGCCTGTCGTCGGCCACGGTGGCCCCTCTCTCGCTCGCAGGACACCTTACTGGCCAATCGTCGACGACATCGGCAGGTACGGGCGCGTAACTCTGTCAGGAGCACGGCGTTATGCATGTGGCAAGCCCCCGTCTACCTGGAAAGGCTCAGGACGTGATCAAGGAAACCCCCGCGAGCCGAATCCGTGTCGTCTTGGCGTTCGTCGGTACGGGGTTGGTTGCCCTCCTTCCTCTGGTGATCTTGTCGTTGGCGGATGCTGGAGTCCGTGGCGCGGTCAGCGATGTGATCAGTCGACACGTTGGCCTCGCACTGATGGTGGGCGCTACCGTGATCACTTTGCTGATTCTGGCTCGTGCCGCGAGGGCTGTATTCCGCCGTCGGTTCAGTGCTGCAAGCATCTGACACACAACGGTCCGACGGGCCGCTGGAGGAACAGGAGCGATCCGTGGGGGAGCCCGTCGGCGGTGGCCGCACGGACTGGCATCGGCGTTATGCCCGCCGACTGCTGGTGTCCGACATCGCGGTGCTGCTGTGGGTCTTCTCGACGGCGCATCTGGTGTGGGCCGTCAGCCAACCCGAGAACTCCGAGGGCCACGCCAGCGCCTTCGGGATCGGCCCCATCACGGTGTCCCTCGTCCTGCTGACGATCTGGCTCATCGCACTGGCCTTGGCCGGCACCCGTGAACCCATCGTGCTTGGAGCCGGTCCCGACGAGTACAAGCGCATCGTGACCTCGACTCTCATGTGGTTCGGTGTGGTCGCCTTTGCGGGGTACGTCATCAGCTTCTGGGTCCCGCGCTGGTATGTCGTCATCTCGGTGGCATTCGGGCTCGTCCTCCTGCTGCTCAGCAGGTGGTCCTGGCGGCGCTGGCTCGTCATGCGTCGGCAGAACGGTGCGATGAGCAGTCGGACGATCGTGGTCGGCACCCGCGGGGCCGTCGAGCGCATCATCGGAGTAATCGGACCGACGTCGCAGTTCGGATACCGGCTGGTCGGAGTCTGCGTGCCGGACGAGGGCTCGGGATCGGTGATGGGACTGCCCGTGCTGGGCAACCTGGACG
>DATMSF010000411.1:0-2938 GCA_035565535.1 Aeromicrobium sp. | reverse complement strand
GCGCTGAAGAACCCGTACGCGCACCTGCACAATCCCGACACGACGGTCGAGTCGGTGCTCGCCTCGCAGATGCTGTGGGACCCGATCCGCTACGACGAGACGTGCCCGTCCTCCGACGGTGCGTGCGCCATGGTCATCGCGTCCGAGGACGCCGTGAAGCGCTCGGACATCACCAATCCGGCGTGGATCCTGGGTACCCAGATGCGCAGCGAGCCGACCACGGCCGCCGAGCGCGACCAGGTCAACCCGCAGGCGGGCCGGGAGGCGGCCGCGGCGTTGTGGAAGCAGACCGGCGTGACGTCACCGATCGACGACATCGACTGCGCCGAGATCTACGTGCCGTTCTCGTGGTTCGAGCCGATGTGGCTGGAGAACCTCGGCTTCGCCGAACCCGGCGAGGGCTGGAAGCTGACCGAAGCCGGCGAAACCCGCATCGACGGCCGGATCCCGCTCAACATGAGCGGCGGCGTGCTGTCGTCGAATCCGATCGGCGCCAGCGGCATGCTGCGCTTCGGCGAGGCGGCGCTGCAGGTCATGGGCGAGGCCGGAGAGCACCAGGTCGACGGCGCCCGCAAGGCCCTCGGCCACGCCTACGGCGGCGGTTCGCAGTTCTTCGCGATGTGGGTCGTCAGCTCCGACAAGCCCAGCTGACCGTCGCCTCGGCCGCGTGGTCCCGTGACGCCCGAATCTCACCGGGGCCTTGGCGCCCGCCAGACGACAAACCCACCCGAGCCCCACGCCCCACCAACGCCTACCCGCCGCTCGTCCCTCGCGGCGGGCGACTGAGGTGGGGGAAGAGCGGCGGCCCGCCCCGAGGGAGTGGGCGGGCCGTCGTGGAGGGTGATGGTCAGACGTACTTGACCTGCAGCTCCTTGATGCCGTTGATCCAGCCGTGACGCAGGCGGCGCGGCTCGGCGAGCTTGGAGATGTCGGGGATGCGGTCGGCGATCACGTTGAACATGATCTCGACCTCGAGACGGGCCAGGTTCGCGCCGATGCAGTAGTGCGCACCGTGGCCGCCGAACGACAGGTGGGGGTTCGGGGTCCGGGTGATGTCAAACGTGAACGGATCGTCGAAGACGTCGGTGTCGTAGTTGCCGCTGGCGTAGTAGATGCCGACGCGCTCGCCCTTCTTGACCTGGACGTCGCCGACCATGACGTCGTTGATCGCGGTGCGCTGGAACACCGTGACGGGTGTGGCCCAGCGGATGACCTCGTCGACCATGGTCGACGGCCGCTCGTTCTTCCACAGCTCCCACTGGTCGGGGTGGTCGAAGAACGCGTTCATGCCGTGCGTGATGGCATTGCGCGTCGTCTCGTTGCCGGCGACGGCCAGCATGATGACGAAGTAGCCGAACTCGTCCTCGGTCAGCTGACCGTGACCGTCGACGTCGGCGGTGATGAGCTTGGTGATGATGTCGTCCTGCGGGTTCTCGCGGCGCAGCGCGGCCAGACCCATGGCGTAGACCAGGATCTCGGCGGCGGCTTCGTCCGGATTGCCCTCGAACTCCGGGTCGTCGTAGGACATCATGGTGTTCGACCAGTCGAACAGCTTGCGCCGATCCTCCTGCGGCACGCCCATCAAGTCGGCGATCGCCTGAAGCGGCAGTTCGGCGGCGACCTCTTCGACGAAGTCGCCCTCGCCCTTGGCGATCGCGGCATCGATGATGTTGTTGGCGCGCTGGACCAAGATGTCGTGCTGCGCGTTGATCGAGCGGGGAGTGAAACCTCGGCTGATGATCTGCCGGATCTTGGTCTGCTCCGGCGGGTCCTGGTTGATCAGCATGACGCGCTGCAGCTCGACCTGCTCGCGCGTCATGTCCGGCGCGAACCGGATGATCGCCCCGTTCTCCTGGCTGGAGAAGTCCTTGCTGTTCTTGGAGACCGCGGCGACATCGGCGTGCTTGGTCACAGCCCAGAAGCCAGGCGGACCGATCATCCCGGCTCGTGCTTCCGGCACCTGATCGACCCACCAGACCGGCGCGGTCTTGCGCAGCTCGAGGAACTGCTCGTGCGGAACGCCAATTTCGTTCAGGTCCGGGTCGGTGGGGTCGAACCCGGTCGGCAGTTTCGGAGTAGCCGATGTCACGGTCACGTCAGTCCCTCTCGCATTTCTGAAACACGTTCTAGTTCATAGTGCCACGAGTCGAGACGTTTTGAAAGACTTGTCTCATGCGAGAACGTGTTCTAGTTTTGGTTCATGGGCCAACCCGTGATCGTCAGTGCTGTCCGCACGCCCCAGGGCAAGCGTGGGGGGCTGCTCGCCGGCGTGCATCCGGCCGTCCTGCTGGGCCGAGCCCAGGCCGAGGTGATCGCTCGAGCCGGCGTCGACCCCCAGCTGGTCGACCAGGTCATCGGCGGGTGTGTGTCCCAGGCCGGGGAGCAGTCCAACAACATGGTGCGCCGCGCGTGGATGCACGCCGGGCTGCCCAATGCCACCGCGTCGACCGCCATCGACGCCCAGTGCTCGTCGGCACAACAGGCCACGCACCTGATCGCCGCCATGATCGGCGCCGGCATGATCGGCGCCGGCATCGCCTGCGGCGTCGAGTCGATGTCTCGCGTGCCTCTCGGGTCGAACGTGCCGAAGGGGCTGGGCAACCCGCGCCCCGACGACTGGTCGATCGATCTGCCCAACCAGTTCGAGGGTGCCGACCGGATCGTCCGTGACCGTGGTTTCACCCGCGAACAGGTCGACCAGTTCGGTCTGCAGTCACAACAGAAGGCAGCCGCGGCACAGGCCGAGCGCCGCTTCGACCGGGAGATGTTCCCCGTCAAGGCGCCCGTTCTCGACGCCGACGGCCGGCCGACCGGCGACACCCAGCTGGTCGAGGCCGACCAAGGCATTCGCGACACGTCGTTGGAGAAGCTGGCGGCACTGAGCCCGGTCCTGCCCGACGGGGTCCACACGGCCGGCACGTCGTCGCAGATCTCCGAC
>DATMSF010000410.1:0-7710 GCA_035565535.1 Aeromicrobium sp. | reverse complement strand
CATGCCATGAGGAGTGCGTGATTACCAGGAGCTCATGGTGTTCCTGTGACTCGCCGGCGAGCCGAGGTCAGGCGCCGGCAGCGGCCTTGAGTGCCTCGGCGCGGCTGGTGTCCTCCCACGGCAGACCCGGACGTCCGAAGTGGCCGTACGCAGCGGTCTGGGCGTAGATGGGGCGCAACAGGTCCAGGTCCCGCACGATCGCGGCCGGTCGCAGGTCGAAGACCTCCAGGACGGCTTCGCGGATCTTGTCGACCGGAACCGTCTCGGTGCCGTAGGTGTCGACGTAGAAGCCGACCGGGCGAGCCACGCCGATGGCGTAGGCGATCTGCACCTCGGCCTTCTTCGCCAGACCTGCCGCGACGATGTTCTTGGCGACCCAGCGGGTGGCGTAGGCGGCCGATCGGTCGACCTTGCTCGGATCCTTGCCCGAGAACGCACCACCGCCGTGGCGGGCGTAGCCGCCGTACGTGTCGACGATGATCTTGCGACCCGTCAGACCGGCATCACCCATGGGTCCACCGATGACGAACTTGCCGGTCGGGTTGATGTGGGACTTGTAGTCGGAGGCGTCGATCTCGTACTGGCCCAGGACCTCGTCGATGACGTGCTTCTTCAGGTCGGCCGGCAGCTGGTGCTCCAGGTCGACGCCGTCCTCGTGCTGCGTCGAGATCACGATGGCCTCGACACGGACCGGCTTGTCGTCGTCGTCGTACTCGATGGTGACCTGGGTCTTGCCGTCAGGACGCAGGTACGGCAGCGTGCCGTCCTTGCGCACCTTGGTCAGCTGCTCGGCCAGTCGGTGAGCGATCGTGATGGGCAGCGGCATCAGCTCAGGAGTCTCGTCACACGCGAAGCCGAACATCAGCCCCTGGTCACCGGCACCCTGCAGGTCCAGTGGATCGGTGGCTCCCCCGAGGCGGGCCTCCTCGGCCTTGTCGACACCCTGGGCGATGTCGGGAGACTGCGCGTCCAAGGTCACCTGCACCGCGCACGACTGGCCGTCGAAGCCCTTGGTCGAGGAGTCGTACCCGATCTCGAGGACGCGATCGCGGGCGATCCGCGCGATGTCGACGTACGCCTCCGTCGTGACCTCCCCGCCGACGAGCACCAGCCCCGTGGTCACGAACGTCTCGGCGGCGACCCGACTCTTGGGATCCTGCGCGAGAAGGGCGTCGAGAATGCTGTCGCTGATCTGATCGGCAATCTTGTCCGGATGACCCTCGGTCACCGACTCGGAGGTGAAAAGACGGCTCACATATGCTCCTGTTCGAGATCGACGCGCTCGTCGTGCGCATCCGAAAGTCTAACGACGCAGAGCCTCAGAAGTTCTGGCCGTCCAACCGGTGGACCACTTGGTCCCAGATCGCGTGGGCCAAATCGGCCTTCGGCCCTGACGGGACCTCGACCACCGAGCCGTCTGCGGCCAAGATGACCGCTTCGTTGATCTGCGAACCGAACACCTTGCCGGCGCTGACGTCGTTGACGACCAACAAGTCGCACCCCTTGCGCTCGAGCTTGGCCCGGCCGTGCTCGATGACCGTCGCACTGGCATCACCGGTCTCGGCAGCGAAACCGGCGATGACCGGTCTCTTGCTCGTGCGGGACGCCACCAGCTCGGCCAGAATGTCGGGGTTCTCCACCAGCTCGATGTCGGGCGCGACTCCGGTACCGGACTTCTTGATCTTGGCCTCGACGAACTCAGCCGGCCGGAAATCGGCCGGGGCTGCCGCCATCACCACGGCATCGCAGTCGGCGCTCGCGTCGACGACGGCTTCACGAAGCTCAGCGGTGCTCACCACGCGGCGGATCTCGACGCCGGCCGGATCGGGCAAGGAGACGTTCGCCGCGACCAGCGTGACACGGGCGCCACGAGCCACGGCCGCCTCGGCCAAGGCATACCCCTGTCGCCCGGAGGAACGGTTGCCCAGGAACCGGACGGGGTCGAGGTATTCTCGGGTACCGCCGGCCGACACCACGACGTGACGCCCGGCCAGATCGTTCGGCCGCCCACTGAGCAGGTGGGTGATCGCGGTGTGCAGCTGTTCGGGCTCGGGCAGTCGACCTGCGCCCGAGTCCTTGCCGGTCAAGCGGCCGACAGCGGGCTCCAGCACGATGACGCCCCGGTCACGCAGCGTCGCCACGTTCGCCTGCGTCGCCGCGTGCTCCCACATCTCGGTGTGCATGGCCGGCGCCATCACGACCGGGCACCGTGCCGTCAGCAACGTGCTGGTCAGCAGGTCGTCGGCCAGACCCTGGGCCGCCTTCGCCAGCAGGTTGGCCGTGGCCGGGGCCACGACGACCAGATCGGCCGACTGGCCGATACGCACGTGGGCCACCTCGTCGACGTGGTCGAACACCTCGTGCTGGACCGGCTTGCCCGACAGCGCCTCCCACGTGGCAGCGCCCACGAAGTTCAGTGCCGATGCCGTCGGGACGACGCGTACGCCGTGCCCGGACTCGGTCAGCAGCCGCAACAGCGATGCGGCCTTGTAGGAGGCGATGCCTCCGGAGACTCCGAGGACGATCTCGGCCATGTCAGGTCCCTGTTGGTCAGGCCTCGTCGGCGGCCGCGGCGGCAGCCTCGGCCTCGGGATCGATGTCCTCGACCGTCAGCAGGTCGGCGTTGATCTCGCGCAGCGCGATCGACAGCGGCTTCTCCTGCACCCCGGTCTCGAGCAGCGGACCGACGTACTCCAGCAGCCCCTCACCCAACTGCGAGTAGTACGCGTTGATCTGACGGGCGCGCTTGGCGCTGTACAGGACCAACTTGTACTTGGAGTCGGTCTTCTCCAGCAGGTCGTCCAGCGGCGGATTGGTGACGCCCTCGGCGACGGAACGGGTGATGGCCACAGTGGTCCTTCTACTGATCGGGGATCTGTCGTGATGACTAGATGTCGGCATCGGGCGCAGGGACGCGGCCCGCCTGACCGAACAAGTCTATCAATTCGCGGCACGCGGTCTCGACATCGGAGTTGACGATCGTCGCGTCGAACTCCTCCTCGGCCGCCAGCTCGACCCGCGCGGTCTGCAATCGACGCTCACGTTCGGCCGGGGTCTCGGTGCCGCGACCGGTCAACCTGCGCACCAGTTCCTCGAAGCTCGGCGGTTTGAGGAAGACCAGGAAGGCCTCCGGCATGCGCTCGCGCACCTGCCGAGCGCCCTGCAGGTCGATCTCGAGCAACGCCGGGCGACCGACTGCCAGCTGCGCCTCGACGGCGGCTCGAGGCGTGCCGTAACGAGCCGCCCCGTGCACCACAGCCCACTCCAGCAGCCCGTCGTCCTCGATCAGCCGGTCGAACTCGGCGTCACTGACGAAGTGGTAGTGCTCCCCGTCGACCTCGCCCGGCCGCGGCGCCCTCGTTGTCGCCGAGACCGATATCCAGATCTCCGGGTGGGTGCGGCGGACACAGTCCGCCACGGTGCCCTTGCCGACCGCAGTGGGACCGGCAAGAACGATCAGGCGTGCGGCGGCGGACCCGCCGTCAGGCACGCGACCTGAACTCGTCGAGCAACGCCTTGATCTGGTTCGCACCCAGACCGCGCAGTCGACGGCTCTCGGCGATGCCGAGCCGGTCCATGATCTCCTTGGCCTTGACCGCGCCGACGCCGGGCATCGACTTGAGCAGGTCGACGACCTTGAGCTTGGCGACGACCTCGTTGGCCTTCGACTCGCTGATCACCTCAGCGAGCGTCGCGCCCGACGTCTTCAAACGGTTCTTGACCTCGGCACGGATCTGTCGCGCCTGTGCTGCCTTCTCCAGAGCTGCCTGGCGCTGCTCGGGTGTCAGGATCGGAAGGGCCATCTGTCTCACCTCGTTGTCGATAGTGCAGAAACTTACTTCAGCGTGATGTCACATGTCTTGTCGGCGTCGGCCACGACGGCCTTGCGCTGGTCCACGGTGTCGTTGAACGCCTTGTAGGCGGCGTTGATCGATTCGATGTCGCCGGCGCTGAGACCTTCGCGCTTGGACTTGCTGTCCATGTCCTCGAGCTTGAACCCGACCTCGGTGTGGGCCGTGACCACCGCTTGGGTCACGTCGGCGAGCTTCTTCCAGTCCTTCTGGGTCTCAGCAGGTGCTTCTGCAGCGATGGCAGCCAGGGCTCGCGCGTAGGCGGTGTACCCCGCGTCGCTTCGGTCCGAGTCGAACGAGCTGAGCAGCTCCTGATGGTCTTCGACGGCCTGACAGTAGGGACTGCGGCTGATGCTGCATCCGGACAGGACGGTCGCGATCGTGACGGCGGTGACCGCGATCGCGGTGATGCGTCCCATCGCCCCCTCCTCGTGCCGTTGACCTGTGTCTACTCCGTGTCGGACGTGGTGTCCTGCGCTGGTTGGGACACTACTAGTTCGGCGTTGATCCGTGCGGCAACCGAACGCAGCGAGTCGACTTCGGGTCCGGCCTTCAACACGCCTCTCGATGACGAGGGCAGCACCGCGTGCGACACGTCTGCGAACAGCTCGGCGATGTCGTCGACGGTGCCACCCTGAGCCCCGAATCCGGGGACCAGGAGCGGCCCGTTGATGTCGAGGTCCTCGCCGGTGCCGCCGATCGTCGCCCCGACGACGGCGCCGAACGATCCGATCGGTTCGGCGCCGGCGTTCAACGTGCGCAGCTGGGCCAGCACGGAGCCGGCCACGGTGTGACCGTCGCCGACCACCGCGTGCTGGAACTCAGGGCCCTCGGGGTTCGAGGTCAACGCCAAGACGAAGACGCCGGCGTCATTGCGTTCGGCTTCGGCGAAGAACGGGTCGAGAGATCCGAATCCGAGGTACGGACTGACCGTGACGGCGTCGGCTGCCATCGGTGCGTCGTCGTCGAGATAGGCCTGCGCGTAGGCGGTCGCGGTGCTGCCGATGTCGCCGCGCTTGACGTCGAGGATCGTGAGTGTGCCGGTGTGCCGGAACTGTTGGAGCAGCCACTCGAGGACCTGGACACCGCGCGATCCGAACCGTTCGAAGAACGCGCTCTGCGGCTTGACGAAGCCGACATGGCCCGCGAACGCCTCGACGCACGTCTCAGCGAACTGCTCCAGGCCCGTGAACGAGACGTCCAGACCCCACGACTCCAGGACCGAGGCGTGCGGGTCGATCCCCACGCACAGCGGACCATAGGCCTGACGTGCCGCATCGAACCGCGACCCGAAGGTCATCGAGCTCCCCCGCTCCGGTTGGTCTTCGGCAACCTGCCACCATCTTCGGTGTGCACACCGAAGATGGTGGTGGTTTCCCAACTTAAGTTGGGAAACCGCAGCCGCCTCACCGCGCGGTCCCGTTCAGGCGGGCGGCCCAGTCCTGCAGCGAGGTGACACCGATGCTGCCTTCGATCTGGGCCTCGATTCCTTGGACCGCGGCGGCCAGGCCCTGGACCGTCGTGGCGCAGGGGATGCCCTCGCCGACGGCGGCGGTGCGGATCTCGTAGCCGTCGACGCGGGCGTTGGTCCCGGCGCTGACGCCGTGGGGCGTGTTGATGATCAGGTCGACGTCTTGCTCATGGATCTTCTCCACGATCGTCGACGCCTCCTGGCCCTCCAGCGGCTCCTCGTGAAGCTTGCGCAGCACCGTGGCCTTGACCCCGTTGCGGGCCAGCACCTTCGCCGTCCCGCTCGTGGCCAGGATCTCAAAGCCCAGGTCCGCCAACCGCTTGACCGGGAAGATCATGTGCCGCTTGTCCCGGTTGGCGACCGACACGAACACCTTGCCCGACAGCGGCAGCCCACCCTGGGCGCCGGCCTGGCTCTTGGCGAACGCGGTCCCGAACGTGCGGTCGAAGCCCATCACCTCGCCGGTCGACCTCATCTCCGGGCCGAGCAGCGTGTCGACGTACTTGCCCTCGAACGTGCGGAACCGGTTGAACGGCATGACGGCTTCCTTGACCGCGATCGGGGCGTCGTCGGGCAACGACCCGCCGTCGCGGTCGGCCGGCAGGACACCGGCGGCCCGCAGATCGGCGATGGACTCGCCCAGCATCAGCCGAGCCGCCGCCTTCGCCAACGGCGTCGCCGTGGCCTTGGAGACGAACGGCACCGTCCGCGACGCCCGCGGATTGGCCTCGATCACGTACAGGATGTCCGACGACAGCGCGAACTGGATGTTGACCAGACCACGCACGCCGACACCCTTCGCGATCGCCTCCGTCGCCTCGCGAATGCGCTGGATCTCCAGATCGCCGAGCGTGATGGGCGGCAGGGCGCAGGCCGAGTCGCCCGAGTGCACGCCGGCCTCCTCGATGTGCTCCATCACCCCGCCGAGGAAGAGCTCCTCGCCGTCGTAGAGCGCATCGACGTCGAGCTCGATGGCGTCGTCGAGGAACCGGTCGACCAGGACCGGACGCTCCGGCGTGATCTGGGTGGCCCGGTTGATGTAGTCCTCGAGGGTCTGCTCGTCGTAGACGATCTCCATGCCGCGGCCGCCCAGCACATACGACGGGCGCACGAGCACGGGGTACCCGATCTCGGTGGCGATGCGCTTGGCGTCGGCGAACGTCGTGGCCATCCCGCTCTTGGGCGCCACGAGACCGGCCTCGTCGAGCACCCGACCGAACGCGCCGCGCTCCTCGGCCAGCTCGATCGCGGCCGGCTGCGTACCGACGATCGGCACGCCCGCAGCCTCCAACCCCGCTGCCAGACCCAGCGGTGTCTGACCGCCCAGCTGCACCAGAACGCCGGCTAGCGGACCGGCCTCGCTCTCGGCGTGCACCACCTCGAGCACGTCCTCGAGCGTCAGCGGCTCGAAGTACAGCCGGTCGGCCGTGTCGTAGTCGGTCGAGACCGTCTCGGGGTTGCAGTTGACCATGACGGTCTCGTAGCCGACCTCGGAGAGCGCCTGCACCGCGTGGACGCACGAGTAGTCGAACTCGATGCCCTGGCCGATGCGGTTCGGGCCACTGCCCAAGACGATGACGGCCGGCTTGTCACGCGGCTCGACCTCGGTCTCCTCGTCGTACGTCGAGTAGTGGTACGGCGTCTTGGCCGCGAACTCGGCAGCACACGTGTCGACCGTCTTGTACACCGGCCGCACCCCCAACGCATGACGGATGCCGCGGACGACGTCCGCGGACAGTCCGCGGATCCGGCCCAGCTGCGCGTCGCTGAAGCCGTGGCGCTTGGCCTTGCGCAGCAGCTGTGGCGTCAGCTCGTCGGCGGCGATCAGGTCCTGCGCGATCTCGTTGATCAAGAACAGCTGGTCGACGAACCACGGATCGATCGCGGTGGCGTCGAAGATCTCCTCGGCCGTCGCACCCGCGCGGATCGCGTCCATGATCTGCTTGAGCCGCCCGTCGTGCGGCCGGGCGATCTCCCGCAGCAGCGTGTCCTTGTCCAGCTCGACCCACTGCTTGGACCAGTCGAACTCGGCGTCCTTGCGCTCCAGCGACCGCAACGCCTTCTGCAGGGCCTCGGTGAAGTTGCGCCCGATCGCCATCGCCTCACCGACCGACTTCATGTGGGTGGTCAGGG
Source organism: Aeromicrobium sp. (assembly GCA_035565535.1). Classification (GTDB taxonomy): domain Bacteria; phylum Actinomycetota; class Actinomycetes; order Propionibacteriales; family Nocardioidaceae; genus Aeromicrobium. The sequence goes on along the minus strand of DATMSF010000410.1, from coordinate 255 downwards.
TCGAGTCGGCCGCCGGGAACTTCTCGAACGCGAACCGCGGCACCTTGACCACGACGTAGTCCAGGGTCGGCTCGAACGCGGCCGGCGTCGACTCACCGTCCGCGCGCACCGAGATGTCGTTGGGGATCTCGTCGAGGGTGTAGCCGATCGCGACCTTCGCAGCGATCTTGGCGATCGGGAATCCCGTGGCCTTCGAGGCCAGCGCACTGGATCGCGAGACGCGCGGGTTCATCTCGATCACCACGATGCGACCGT
>DATMSF010000409.1:0-6501 GCA_035565535.1 Aeromicrobium sp. | reverse complement strand
ACGCTGAAGCTGACGGTGGGTCTGATCATCTTCGCCCGCGTGCTGGTCGACGCTCCCGGCAAGCACGGCAACTCGGTCGGCCTGCTGTTCATGGCCGGCGTCGTCACGGCGCTGTCGTACGCCGCCGTCCGATTCATCCTGGGCGGCCGCCTGCTGTCGCCGTGGCTGGTGCTGACGGCTGCCGTTCCGATCGCCGGAGCGATCTGGGTCCTGTGACCGCGGGTCAGCGCCCGACGACCGGACCCTCCGACGGCTGGACGATCACGAAGCCATGACCGCTGAATGCGACCTGGACCGCTTCACCTGAGCCTCGACCGATTGCCCCACCGGCGGTCATCGACGACTTCAAGCTGGTCTGCAGGTCGGCCGACCAGGCCACGATGGCGTCGGTGTCGGCGTAGGTCGGCGCCTCGCCGGCATCCAGCACGACGGGCTCGCCGTCGGTCGTGATGGCGACCCAGCCCGTGCCACGCAGCAGCGTGTTGAACAGTCCGCCCGCCGCGATGCTGCCACCCTTGACGCGCTCGACGTTCCACTCCAGCGACGTGGCGAAGGCCAACACGTTGGCGCCGTTGACCGAGATGCCGCTGTTCTGCAGCTGCAGGATGTGGACGTGCTTGCCGCCGTCGGCCAGGAACACGTCACCCTGACCTTCCACACGCATGAGCGACAGACCCTCGCCTGTGACGGCTTTCTTGAGGAACTTCGCGGCGCCGCTGCCCTGGTAGGCGAAGGTGACGTCGCCCTGGTAGGCGACCATGGCGCCCTGGCGGGCCAGGAACGGTTCGCCCACCCGCACTCGCAGCATGCGGGCGTTCTGCAACGCAGCACCATCGGCCGAGACCTCGGCGAAGCGGCCGTCGATCAGGTCTCCGCTGATACCTGGCGACCCGGCCGACTGCGCCGGATCGGTTCCCGCAACATTGCTGAGGGCGTCGACCAGCACGCCTGCCTCGGGCTCGGGCTCGCGTTCGACCGGGATGTCCTCGATCGGACCGCCCGCGGTCAACGGTCCGCCCGCGGTGAGCTCGGAGTCGTCGCTGTGGGCGGGGGCCGATTCCTCGACCACGGGCACGGCGTCTTCGACCACGGGGTCGACCAGCGCGTCCTCGACGTCCTGGACCGTCTCAGGGCTCGGTTCCACGACGGGCCCGCCCGCGATCAGGGCGTCAGTCGTCGGCGCGTCGACGGACGTCACGTCGGTGACCGCGCCCGATCGGTCGACCGCCGCGTCGGGTCCGAACGTGGTCTGATCGATCGACGTGACGGGCTCCGGCTCGGGCTCGGGCTCGACCGTCGACTCAGGGTCGACGACCTGGGGCGACGTCGCGGCGGCCATGGCGGCCATCTCGTTCGTCCGCTCGGCGAACGGGTCGGCGCTCGCCCCGGACTCCTCGGCGACCGACTCCTCGGCGACCGGCTCCTGGGCGACCTGCTGCTCGGCGACCTGCGTCTCCGCGGACGCGGCCTCCTCGGTGGTGGTCTCCTGCGCCCGGTCGGAAGTGGCCGGAGCAACCGTCGGCAACGGAGATATCGACTGCACGCCCTGGTCGGCGACGTGCTCGGTCCAGATGCGGCCGTCCCAGTAGCGCAGCTCGTGCTCGCCCGTCGGGTCCGGGTGCCAGTTCGCGGTCATGATGAGATTCCCCCTCAGTTGACGTCCTGGCCATAGTGACAGGTGTCCGAAGGTCACGGAGCACAAACCCTCCGGTGAATGTCAGAATCGGGCCATGTCGGCCGGCCGCTACGCCCCCTCACCGTCGGGTGACCTGCACGTCGGCAATCTGCGAACCGCGGTCCTGGCGTGGCTGTTCGCCCGCCACGAGGGTCGCGACTTCGTGCTGCGGGTCGACGACCTGGACCGCGTCCGTGTGGGCGCCGAGGAGCGTCAGCTGGCCGATCTGGCCGCGCTGGGTCTGACGTGGGACGGTCCGGTGCTGCACCAGTCGGATCGGCTCGACGCCTACCGACGAGCCGTCGACGAGCTCACGACTGCCGGGCTGACCTACGAGTGCTTCTGCACCCGACGGGAGATCCTCGACGCCCCGACGGCCCCGCACCAGGCGCCCGGCTCGTACCCCGGCACGTGTCGAGGGCTGACGGGAGCCGAACGCGATCGGCGCCGAGCCGAGCGCCCTGCGGCCCTCCGTCTTCGCTCCGAGGTCGACACGTGGACCGTTCGCGACCGGATCCACGGCGCGTGGACAGGGGCGGTGGACGACCTGGTGCTGCGTCGCGGCGACGGCGTTCCTGCCTACAACCTGACCGTCGTGCTCGACGACGCTCACCAGGGCGTCGATCAGGTCGTCCGCGGTGACGACCTGCTCTCGTCGACCCCCCGGCAGGCCTATCTGGCCACGTTGCTCGGTGTGCCCACACCCGAGTACGTCCACGTCCCCCTGGTCCTCAACGCTTCGGGCGCACGGTTGGCCAAGCGCGACGGCGCGGTCACGCTGCGTGAGCTGACCGAGCGTGGCGTCGCCGTCCTCGACCTCATCGGCACCTCGCTGGGGCTGCCCGGCGACAGCCTCGAGGCGATGCTCGACGCGTTCGACCCGGACGCGCTGCCGCGCGACCCGTGGATCTTCCGACCCCCGTCGTGACTCTCCCCAGACCTTCCACGCGCGCGTTCAGTGAGCGTCCACGTGCGCAGCGATCAGGTCGGCCAGCACGTCGGGGCGTTCGATCGTGCTGGAGTGGCCACACGCGGGCACGATCTCCAGCCGAGCGCCCGCGATGCCGTCACGAATCGCCTCCGACTTCGTCACCGGGGTCGCCACGTCGTCGGCACCGACCACCACCAGCGTCGGCGCCGTGATGGTCGGCAACAGATCGGTCACCGCGTCGCGGTCAGTGACGCCGTGGATGGCCTGCTGCATGCCCTTGCGGTTCACCGCGGCCAGCACGGTGAGCCAGTCCTCGACGTGCGGCTTCGAGGCCGGATCGGCCAGGAACGTCGGGCCGAACATGATCGGCTCCACCTGACGGCGGACCGGCTTCATGCCGACCACCCGGTAGACCTTGGCCAGCAAGCGGTACCGGGAGACCTTCTCGGGATCTTCCGGACCTGCGCTGGTGTCGAGCAGCGACAACGACCGGATCAGGTCGGGCCGACGAGCACCGAGCCGGATCCCCACGAAGCCGCCCATCGACAACCCGACGTAGTGGACCGGGCCGGCATCCAGGAACTCGATCAGCGCAGCGGCGTCCTCGGCCAGGGTGTCCATGTCGTATCCGCCGGGGGCGGCGGGGGAACGCCCCTGACCGCGCCAGTCGATCGTCACGCAGCGATACCGGTCGCGCAGCCTCGCGATCTGCCCGGCGAACATCTTGCCGCTGAACAGCAATCCGTGGCCGAACAGCACGAGGGGTCCATCACCTCCGGTGTCCTCGACGTGGACCTGGGCACCGTTGACCGTCACGAGTGGCATGCACCGTGCCTACCGCTACCATCGCCGCATGGCAAGTGAGAACATGCGTGAGCAGTTGGCCCAGCTGTCCGGTCGCCGGGTCACCGACGCCGAGCTCGAGGCGTTCTGGGACGCCTGCGAGCCGGTCCGCCGCGGCGAGCTGTCCGGACTGTGGCGAGGCCGCGGGCTCGACAACGGGCACCGTCTGGGTGGGTTGCTGGGCAAGGTCGGCTGGTACGGCAAGCGGTTCGACGCCGTCGACGACGTCAAGCCGTTGATGTGTCGCGACGCCGCCGGGAATCTGTTCTCCGACGTCGACCTCGGCAAGGGCGAGGCGAGCCTGTGGGACGTGGAGTTCCGCGGCCGCGTCCACGCGACGATGGTCTACGACGGCCAAGCCGTGCTCGATCACTTCGCCCGGGTCGACGACGACACGCTGCTCGGCGTCATGAACGGCAAGGCCGAGCTGGTGCTCGACGGGGGCAGCCACTACTGGTTCGTCCTCGAGCGCGACCGGTGACCGAGGTCGTCGCAGCCGTCACCCGAGGTGGCGGTCCGTTCACGATCGAGTCCGCCGTCCTGGACGAGCCCCGCGCCGACGAGGTGGTCGTTCGGATCGCTGCGGTCGGCGTGTGTCACACCGACCTGACCCACCGGCACCTGACCGGACCCGGCCCGGCCGTGCTCGGTCACGAGGGCGCCGGCGTCATCACGGCCGTGGGTTCTGACGTGACCGGCTTCGCGCCCGGCGACACCGTCCTGATGTCGCTGCGCACGTGCGGCACGTGCCGGCACTGCTCGGCCGGCCATCCGGCCTACTGCACGAGAGCAGCCGCGCTGAACTACGCGGGTCGGCGGCTCGACGGCTCGCCGACCATCACGGTCGGCGGCGAGCCGGCGTACGCCGGATTCTTCGGCCAGTCGTCGTTCGCGTCGCACGCCCTGACGTCACCGTCAAACCTCGTGCGGATCGCACCCGATCTGGACCTGGCCGCAGCCGCACCGTTGGGGTGCGGGTTCCAGACCGGCGCCGGCGCCGTTCTCGACGTGCTGCGTCCGGGACCCGGATCACGACTGGTCGTCCACGGCGGCGGCAGCGTCGGACTGGCGGCGGCGCTCGCTGCCCGCACCACGGGGGCCGACCAGATCGTCGTCGTCGATCCGGTCGAGGCGCGGCGGGCACTGGCGGTGGAGCTCGGCTGCGACGTCGTCGACCCGGCCGACGGCGACCCGGTCGAGCTGGTCCGCGACGTCACCCGCGGCCGCGCGACGCATGCGCTCGACACCACGGGCCGCACCGAGGTCATCCGTGGCGCACTGACGTCGCTGGACTCCTTGGGCACGTTGTGCCTGGTCGCGTTGGGACCGACCGAGGTGACCTTCGATCACCTGGACCTGCTGACCCGCGGCAAGTCGGTCCGCGGTTGCATCGAGGGTGACTCGACGCCGAAGGAGCTGATCCCGCGGCTCATCACGTTGTGGCGGGCCGGCCAGTTCCCCGTCGATCGGCTCGTGACGGCCTATCCGTTCGAGGACATCGAGCAAGCTGTCGCCGACCAGCGTGCCGGATCGATCGTCAAACCGGTGCTGACCTTCTGAATCTTGACAGGTTAGTGAGTCATCACTAATTTATCGTCTCATGGCGACAGGCAAGCGCATGAGAGCCGAGGACCGCAAGGTCCTCATCCTGCACAAAGCGATCGAGGAGTACGGCCGCGTCGGCATGCACGCCACCTCGACCGAGCGCATCGCCGAGCTGGCCGGCGTCTCGCAGCCCTACCTGTTCCGGCTGTTCGGCACCAAGAGCGAGCTGATCACCGCCGCGATCGTGCAACACACCGACGCGCTGCGTCAGACCTTCCGCGACGCCGTGGAGCAGCGCGCCGACGGCACCTCCCCGATGGAGGCGATGGCCGAGGCGTACCTGTCGTTCATGGACGGGGACGCGAACGCCCTGCGGTGTCAGCTGCACACGTGGGCCGCCGCGTCCGACCCCGAGATCAAGGCCGTCGCGCAACGCACCTACCGCGAGGTCTGGGCCGACGTGACCGAGCTGAGTGGCGCCTCTCCGGCCGAAGTGCGCGAGTTCATGGCCGAGGGCATGTTGCTGACCGTGCTGGCCTCAATGGACCTGATGGACCTGTACGGCGACCCGACCGAGGTCGTGCACGACCGTTACGGCGAGGAGGGCCACTGATGTTCGACGCCCTGGCCCGCCTGGCCACCGGACACCCGCGCCGCGTCCTGCTCGTGACGGTCGTGTTCTTCGCGTTCGCCGGGCTCGTCGGCGGCCCCGTCGCCGGCCTGCTCAACAGCGACGGCGACTCCTTCCTGGACACCGATGCCACCAGCTCCCAGGCGATCGAGCGCATCGAGTCCGCGTCCGGGCTGGCGGCATCGCCGAGCGTCGTCGTCCTGCTCGACAGCGACGACACGGACGCGATCGAGGCCGTGCGGTCGATCTTCGTGGAGGACCCCGCCGTCGGCGACGTCGTCGGCGGCCCGGACGCCGGACCGCAGTTCGTCTCCCGCGACGGCTCCCGGACCTACCTCGCCGCGATCTACACCTCCGACGCCGACTCCGACGAGGCCACCGAACGGCTCCGCGAGGAGCTCGACGACGTCGACGGCGCACTGGTCGGTGGCATCGGACCTGCGTTCCAGCAGGTCAACGAGCAGGTCGAGGACGACCTGATCCGCGCCGAGATGCTGGCCTTCCCCCTGTTGTTCCTGGTGTCGCTGTGGGTCTTCCGGTCGGCCGTGTCCGCGATGCTGCCGCTGCTCGTCGGCGGCCTGACGATCGTGTCGTCCCTGCTGGTCGTCCGCGGCATCAACGAAGGCATCGACATCTCGGTGTTCGCGCTGAACCTGATCACCGGGCTGGGGCTGGGCCTGTCGATCGACTACTCGTTGTTCATGGTCTCGCGCTTCCGCGAGGAGCTGATCCGCGTCGGTCCGGGCGCCCAAGCCGTGCGCACCACCATCATGACCGCCGGCCGCACTGTGCTGTACTCGGCCGTCACGGTCGCAGGCGCCGGGCTGGCGCTGCTGGTCTTCCCGCTGCGCTTCCTGTACTCGATGGGCATCGGCG
>DATMSF010000408.1:0-13778 GCA_035565535.1 Aeromicrobium sp. | reverse complement strand
AGGCGCCATGGTGGGCGTAGCTCAGTTGGTAGAGCCCCGGCTTGTGGTGCCGGTGGTCGCGGGTTCAAGTCCCGTCGTCCACCCCATGCAGAACCCGTTGTGAACCGCCGTCAGGCGCGAGAACAACGGGTTCTGCCGTCCACGGACGACGGGCGCAGAACCCGCGACCCCACCAGTCGCGGTAGGGGCACCTCCCTGCAGGGCACCGCGAAGCAAGCCCTGCTCGGGGGATCAAGTCCCGTCGTCCACCCCATGCAGGACCCGTTGTGAACCGCCGTCAGGCGCGAGATCAACGGGTTCTGTCGTCCACGGACGACGGGAGCAGTACCCGCGACCCCACCAGTCGCGGTGGGGTCACCTCCCTGCAGGGCACCGCGAAGCAAGGGGGATCACGTCCCGTCGTCGACCACGAGGGGCAACCCGTGTGGCTCAGAGGTGGTCGGTGACCCACCGGCCCAGCACTCGTGCGCTGGCGTCGACCAGCACCGGCCAGTCCAGCGCGGTCTCGTCGGCCGGATCGCTGACGTGCTTGACCAGGCGGAACGGCACGTGCAGCGCTCGGCAGGCGGCCGCGATCGCGAAGCCCTCCATGTCCACCAAGGTGGCGCGTTCGGCGAGGACGTCGCGCACGACAGGGTCGGTGACGAAGACGTCGCCGGTCGCCAAAACCGTCCCGTCACCATCGGAGATGTCGATGCGGTCGACCGCGGGATGACCGAGCCCGCGCAGCACGTCCGCACTCAGGTCGTGGTTGAGCACCGCGGACGGCACGAACAGCCCCTCGGTGTGCGGGCGCAACGCCCCGGCGGTGCCCAGGTTGATCACGCTCGACGGTCGACGTTCGAGGATCGCTCGGGTCGTCGCGACGGCCGCATCGACCTTGCCGATGCCGCAGATCACCACGTCGACACCGTCGGGAACGTGCGCGGCTTCGGCTCGCGTCGCGGACACGACCAGCGGGCGGGTCACGACAGAACCGTGAGTCGGACGTCACCGGACCCGGTTCGGACCCGGATGAATCCGTCCCCTTCGGCGTCGTTGGACAGCTCGGACTGGATGTCTCCGGACTCCGACTCCACCGACAGCGCGTACGTGCGATCACCCGCAGCGAACGACGCCGTGACGTCACCACTGTCGGTCGTCGCCTTGAAGCCCAAGGGCTGCTCGGAGAAGTTGGCGACGATCTGGCCCGAGATGCTCGTGGCCTCGAACTCGTCGACCTGGAGGTCGCGGGCCGTGACGTTGCCCGTCGTGGTCTCGACCGTCAGCAGGCCTTGGGACATCGCCTTGACCTCGATGTCGCCCGTCGTGGTCTTGACCCGCAGGGGCAGGCCCGGTGGAACTGCCAGCTGCGTCTTGACGCCGCAGCCTGGGTTCAGCCATGTCTGGCAGCGCGAGACGATCTTGATCTCATCGCCCTTGCGACCCACCTGGTAGTCGGTTTGGCGCAATCCGCTCGTCACGGTGGAGGTGATCGTCAGCAGGTCGGGTTCGCCCTCGACGATCTCGATCTGCGCCGTCGTCGCGTCGATGATCAGGTTGGCGTTGGTGCCGACGTCGACCTGGCTGGTCGCCACCCGTGAGTCGCGCTTGAGGATCGACAACCCGAGCACGAGAACCGCCAGCACCGCCACGACCAGCACGGTGCCGACGACGGTGGCGATCGTCCTGGCCGCAGGAGACCGGACGTCGTAGTCGGCGACGGTCTCCGCCACGTCGAGTCGGCGCTTGCTCACTTGCGGGAATCCTCTCCGACCAGAATCGGCACGACGTCGGCCGCGCCCATCCGCGCGGCGTCAGCGGTCTCGTCGTCCGGCATCGTCTGGCTCTCCAGCTCGGCCTCGACACGCTTGAGGTAGTGATCGATCTCGTTGGCGCGCTGCTTGCGGTTCCAACCGAGCACTCGACCCATCAGCTCGGCGACCTCGGCCGCGACAGCGGTCCCGCGATCGAACATCTCGATCGAGATACGAGTACGGCGGGCGATGACGTCGTCCAGGTGCCTGGCCCCTTCGTGGGACGCGGCGTAGACGACCTCGGCTCGCAGGTAGTCGTCGGCCCCGGTCAGCGGCTCGGCCAGATCGGGCCGTTCAGCGATGAGGTCGATGACCTCGAGCGCGAGGGAGCCGTACCGCTTGAGCAGGTGCTCGACCCGTCCGTTGCCCAGGCCGCTGGCCGCCGCGATCTGGTGTCGCTGGTTCCACAACGGCTCGTACCCGTCGGCACCGAGCAGCGGCACCTCTTTGGTGCACGACTCGGGCACCATCCGATCGAGCTGATCGGCCATCTGTGAGACGGCTGCGTCGATCGCGTCCTTGGCCATCACCCGGTACGTCGTGTACTTGCCGCCGGCGATGACGACGAGCCCCTTGGTGCCGGTCGAGACCGCGTGCTCGCGAGACAGCTGGCTGGTGGCTTCGTCCTCGCCCGCGAGCAAGGGGCGCAGTCCGGCGTAGACGCCTTCGACGTCGTCGCGGGTGATGGGCTCGGTCAGCACGGCATTGACGTGGTCGAGCAAGTAGTCGATGTCCGAGCTGCTCGCAGCGGGATGGTCCTTCGACAGGTTCCAGTCGGTGTCGGTCGTGCCGATGATCCAGTGCCGCCCCCAGGGGATGACGAACAACACCGATTTCTCGGTCTTCAGGATCAGTCCGGACTCACCGCGGATGCGGTCGCGCGGGATCACCACGTGGATGCCCTTGCTCGCGCGGACGTGGAACTGGCCACGCTCCCCCGCCAACGCCTGGGTCTCGTCGGTCCACACCCCGGTCGCATTGACCACTTGGCGGGCGCGGACGTCGAAGGTGCGTCCCGACTCCAGGTCCTTGACGGTGGCGCCGACGACCCGGTCGCCCTCGCGCAGCAGCGCGATGACGCGGGTGCGGCTCGCGACGTGCGCCCCGTATGCCGCCGCCGTGCGGGCCAGGAACATCGTGTGCCGTGCGTCGTCGACCTGTCCGTCGTAGTAGTGGATGGCGCCGATGAGAGCGTCCTTGCGCAGTGACGGCACGAGCTTGCGGGCGCCTCGCCGCGTCAGGTGACGGTGATGCGGCACACCACGCGAACGACCCGACAAGTACGCCATCGAGTCGTACAACGCGACACCGGATCCTGCGTAGAGGCGCTCCCACACCCGGTGCTTGAGCGGATACAGGAAGGGCACCGGATGAACCAGATGAGGCGCCAGCTTCTCGATCAACAAGCTGCGCTCGGCCAGCGCCTCGGCGACGAGCCGGAAGTCCAGCATCTCCAGGTAGCGCAGGCCGCCGTGGATCAGCTTGCTGGAGCGGCTCGACGTTCCGGACGCGAAGTCTCGTGCCTCGACCAAGCCGACGGACAGCCCACGGGTCGCGGCGTCGAGCGCGGATCCGCTGCCCACGACACCGGCCCCGACGACCAGGACGTCGAGGGGCTCGGTGGCCATCGCGTCCAGCGCGGCCAGGCGATTCTGCGGGGACAAGGCGACGGAACGCATGGCCCAAGTCAACCAGCCCGACGCGACCCCGCCACGTCAACCCGGCGAGTCCTAGTCTCGAACCTGTGACAAGTCATCGAGTCGTCGTCATCGGCGGCGGACACAACGCACTGGTCGCCGCCGCCTACCTGGGACGGGCCGGACTCGACGTCGAGGTGCTCGAACGGCTGCCCCACGTCGGCGGGGCGGCCGTGAGCGCGCAGGTGTTCGACGGATTCGATGCCCGGCTGTCCCGCTACTCCTACCTGGTCAGCCTGCTGCCGGAGGAGCTGATCGGGGACCTGGACCTGTCGCTGCAGCTGCGGTCGCGCCGGACCGCGTCGTTCACGCCGTACACCACTGCGGAGGGCGCCGACGGTTTGCTGGTCGAGACCGACGAGGGGCCGGCGACCCGCGACTCGTTCCGACGACTGACGGGCGGTGAGGGCGAGTTCATCGAGTGGCAACGCTTCTACGCCGAGGTCGGAACGCTCGCCCGCGCGGTCGCACCGACCCTGCTCGAACCGTTGCCACGTGAGTCGTCGCTTCGCGGATCGGTCGATCCCGTCGTGTGGACCGATCTCGTCGAGCGACCCATCGGCGAGGCGATCGAACGGCGCTTCGCCCACGACCTGGTCCGCGGTGTGGTCGCAACGGATGCGTTGATCGGCACGTTCGCGTCCGTGCACGACCCTTCACGGGTGCAGAACCGCTGCTTCCTCTACCACGTGATGGGCAACGGGACAGGCGAGTGGCGGGTCCCGGTCGGCGGCATGGGCGCTGTGACGGCGCAGCTGGAACAGGCGGCTCGCGCCGCCGGCGTGCGGATCCGGACCGGTGTCGAGGTCGTCGGGGTGAGAGCGCATGACGATCGGGTCGAGGTCACCACGTCCACCGGCGAGACGCTGGCCGCCGCTTGGGCGCTGTCGGGCGTCGCTCCGCATGTGCTGGAACGACTGCGGGGTCGCCGGCTCGGCGACAAGCCGTCCGGATCGCAGCTGAAGGTCAACCTCCTGGTGTCGCGCCTGCCTCGACTCAAGTCCGGCATCGACCCGGCCGTCGCGTTCGCCGGGACGTTCCACATCGGTGAGCGTCTCAGCGAGCTGGAGGCCGCGTACTCCGAGGCGTCGGACGGAGCGCTGCCGGCACGAGCAGCAGGCGAGATCTACTGCCACACGCTGACCGACCGCTCGATACTCGGTCCCGACCTCGCCGCGAGCCAGGCCCAGACCCTGACCTACTTCGGACTGCACACGCCCGCAGCCGTGTTGCCGGACGAGGCGGCCGGCCGTCTGGCTCTGGAGCAGTTCGTGGCGGCGTTCGAGGAGCACCTGGCCGAGCCGCTCGAACCGCTCGTGCTGGGCATCGAGTACAAGACACCGCGGCAGATCGAGGACGCGCTCGGGATGCCGGGCGGTCACATCTTCCACGGCGATCTGCAGTGGCCGTGGCTCAGCGATGACGAGCCTGCCGGATCACCACTGGAACGGTGGGGTGTCGCGACGGACCATCCGCGCCTGGTGATGTGTGGCTCCGGCGCTCGACGCGGAGGCGCCGTCAGCGGGATCGGCGGACACAACGCTGCGCACGCGGTGCTCGACCTGATCGCTTCGCTCAGCACCCCCTGATCAGGCCGTTCGACCCGACCGAGCCGATTTTCGTCGCGCCGGGTTCGGGTGCTAAAGTCGACTCTCGCGTCCGGTTCACCGAGCGCATGCACCTCTAGCTCAATTGGCAGAGCAGCTGACTCTTAATCAGCGGGTTCCGGGTTCGAGTCCCGGGGGGTGTACTACAAGGCCCTGATCAGCGGAAACGTTGAGTTGGGGCTTCTTGCATGTCGGGCGTGTGCGCGGCAATCCGGTCCGACCGCGCCATCGCCGTGACCTGCCACCGACATCGGCGTTGAACCTGCCACAGGAGGTTCACGATGTCGATCCTGATCATGGCGATGGAGGTCATCGCGGCGTTCGCCCTGCCCGCGACTCTGGCCTGGATCCTGGGAGCGGTCGGCATCGCGATCTCGGGCCGCGGCACGCGGCCACGCTACGTGGCGTCGACGATCGAGCGATTGGCGCGCTGGCCGATGATCGCGGCCCGCTGCCTCGGGGTGGCCCTCTACCTGCATCTGGGCATGTGGGGTCACCTGTGCTTCACAGTGCTCGGATTGTCGCTGGCCGTGTGGTTCATCACGGTTTTCGCGGGCAACGACGAGGACTTCTGGACCGGACGCGGACGTCGGCTCAAGGTCTGGCTCGTGCGCGCGTTGGTGCCTCGGCGCACCGCGGCGACAGCCGCATAGAACGCACCACGGCGACAGCCGCACAAACGTGTACCGCGGCGACAGGCCGTCCGGTCAGCGCCCGCGGCGTCGCCACTCGATGGCGGGGCAGGTGTCCATGACCATCGGTACTCCTGCTGCGGTCGTTCGCTCGAACGCGGCCTCGTCGATGACGCCCAGCTGGAACCACACGCCTTTCGCGCCGATCTCGACGGCTTGGTCGGCGAACGGTCCGGCCTGGTCCGAGCGACGGAACACGTCGACGACGTCGACCGCGAAGGGCACGTCGGCCAGTGTGGCGTAGCCCTGCTCGCCCAGCACGGTCGGCGCGTCGGGATGGATCGGCACGATGCGCTTGCCTCGGCTCTGCAGCAAGGAAGCGATCTCGTACGCGGTCCGAGACGTGTTGGTGGACAGACCCACGACGGCCCAGGTCTCCAGCTCGTCCAGCATCAGGTCCACGGCCTCGGGGTCCTGCCACGAAGTGGTCATGACTCGAAAGTACCGCGACGATGGTGACCATGTGGATCGGCTGGCTGGAGATGGACCTGCTGCTGGGTGACGTGCGAACCCTCAAGCAGAAGCGCTCGCTCGTGCGACCGCTGGTGGCCGATCTGCGACGCACCTTCTCGGTCGCTGCCGCCGAGACGGGCTCGTTGGACCGTTACCGACGCGCCGGCGTCGGGGTTGTACTCGTGGCAGCGGACAGCCGGCACGTGATCGACGTGCTGGACAAGGTCGAGGACTACGTGGCGCGCCGACCCGAGATGGATCTGTTGTCCGCCGGACGCCGCGTGTTCAGCTCGCGCGACTGACTGCGCGACCGGTGAACGCCGCCAGACGCTCGTACGCACTGGCACCGTCGGGGGCAGGCTGCTCGGGACCGAAGGCGTCACCCCGCCGATCCGGTGTCAGGTTCTGGCCGACGAAGTCGAATCCTGCCTCGGCGACCTCGGGATCGAGCTCGTCGGTGTCGCGCCCCAGCGCGGTGGCCAGGTCCCAGGTGTGAACCGCCAGCTCGGCGGCCGGCATGCTGACCGGCAGCTGACTTCCTGCCATCGCCTCGACCAGGGCGTCGGCGTTCTGACTGAAGGCTGCGAACGGGTCGTCCTGCTGCGGTGCGGGCACGGACCAGTCGACCTGCTCTCCGCGCGCCGTGGCGCCGAACTGTGCCGTCGCGTGCGCGATGTGGTCGATCAGCTGACCGACGTTCCAGTCGTCGCACGGAGTCGGGGCGCTGCGCTGGGGTTCGTCGACGGCCGAGACGAGGGCGGCGAGCTGGTCCAGCGCACGCTGGAGGACCGATGGGTTCGTCATGGGCTCAGTCAATCGCATACCGCGGACAGAATCGAGATCTGCTGTGACCCCCGCCCTATCCCGCCACGGTTCACCCTCGTCATACTGGCAGGAGTTTTCGACCCACTGCAGGAAGAGATCCGTGCGTAATCCTCGAGCGTTCCTCCGTCCCCTCGCCGTCGGTGCCCCCGCCCCCGTGGCGGACATCCCCTTCCGGCCCAGCCGGATGATCCACTTCTTCGATCCGAGCAATCCCAAGATGGCCGAGAAGGTGCCGTCGATCGCCGCGAAGGTCGACATCATCCTGGGAAATCTCGAGGACGCCATCAAGACCGAGAACAAGGAAGCCGCCCGTCAGGGTCTGATCGAGATCGGCAAGAACACCGATTTCGGTGACACCCAGTTCTGGGTTCGCATCAACTCGCTGGACTCCCCCTGGGTCCTGGACGACCTGATCGCTCTGGTCGCCGAGATCGGCGACAAACTCGACGTCATCATGGTGCCGAAGGTCGAGGGTGCCCAGGACATCCACTACGTCGACCGCCTCCTCGCACAGCTCGAGGCCAAGGCCGGTGTCCAGAAGCCGCTGCTGGTGCACGCGATCTTGGAGACCGCGATCGGTGTGGCCAACGTCGAGGAGATCGCCGGCGCCAGCCCCCGCATGCAGGGCATCAGCCTCGGGCCGGCCGACCTGGCCGCGTCCCGCCGGATGAAGACCACGCGCGTGGGCGGAGGGCACCCGGGGTACCTGGTTCGCACCGACCCCACCGGCGAGGACCTGAACGAGGGCCGGCAGACGTTCCAGCAGGACCTGTGGCACTACACCATCTCGCGCATGGTCGACGCCTGTGCCGCCAACGACATCCTCCCGTTCTGGGGTCCGTTCGGCGACATCAAGGACGTCGTGGCCTGCGAGGACCAGTTCCGCAATGCCTTCCTGCTCGGGTGCGTCGGCGCGTGGAGCCTGCACCCGGTGCAGATCGACATCGCCAAGAAGGTGTTCTCGCCCAGCAAGGAGGACGTCGAGCACGCCAAGGAGGTCGTCGAGGCGATGGGCGACGGTTCGGGCGCGGTGATGATCAACGGCAAGATGGAGGACGACGCGTCCTGCAAGCAGTGCTTGGTGATGCTGGACCTGGCCAAGTCGCTGGCCGATCGCGATCCCGAGCTCGCCGAGCTCTACGACCTCTGAGGCGCTGGTCTCGAGGGAAGCTGAGAACACGCCCTCGACACCGCATCGATCACCAACGAAGGAAGCCGATGACCACCGACACTCGTCCTCGCCGTTCGGTCCTCTACATGCCGGGTGCCAATGAGCGCGCGCTGGAGAAGGCCAAGACGATCGACGCCGATGCGTTGATCCTGGACCTGGAGGACTCCGTGTCCCCCGACGCCAAGGAGACCGGTCGCGCCAATGTGTGCGCCGCCGTCCGTTCGGGCGAGTACGGGCATCGCGAGCTGGCGATCCGCGTCAACTCGATCGGCACGCAGTGGCACGACGCGGACATCGAAGCGGCTGCCGCCGCCGGACCGGACGCGATCTTGGTCCCCAAGGTCGAGTCGGCCGAGCAGGTCCACCAGCTCGTCGCCGCCATGGAGGCCGCCGGGGCACCGGCATCGACCCAGCTGTGGGCGATGATCGAGACACCTCGGGCGCTGTTGCACGCCGAGGAGATCGCGGCCGCTCATGAGCGGCTGACCGTCATCGTGATGGGCACGAACGACATCGTCAACGAGACGTACGGCCTGCACGTGCCCGGGCGCAACCCCGTCGTGCTGACGTCGCTGGCCTGGACGCTGCTCGCGGTCCGCGCCGCGGGCAAGGTCATCATCGACGGGGTCTACAACGACGTCAAGGACCCCGAGGGCTTCGACGCCGAGGCACGCCAGGGCCGTGAGATGGGCTTCGACGGCAAGACGTTGATCCATCCGTCGCAGGTCGAGCCGGCGAACGTCGCCTTCACCCCGTCCGAGACCGACATCGAGCGTGCCGAAGGCATGATCGCTGCGTTCGAGGAGGCCGCCGCGCAGTCCAAAGGCGTCGCCACCTTCAACGGCAAGATGATCGAGGAGCTGCACATTCGCGACGCGCGCCGCATCCTGGCCTTCGCGGCGGCGTTGAAGGATCGATAGGTGGCATGAGCTCGGCGGCGGCACCCGATCGGTTCGATCGGATCCGTGCGCGGCTGGGCCACGACGTCTGGGCTGCTGCGGTCGTCGATGCCGCCGGCACCCACATCGCCACGAACCGCTGCGCGTCCGGTGACGACTTCGAGCTCGGTTCGATCACCAAGGGGCTGACAGGTCTGCTGTTCGTCGACGCTGTCGAACGTGGTGACGTCGACCCCGAGGACCGCCTCGGCGATCACCTGCCCGTTCCCGACGCGTCGGTCGGCGCCATCACCTTGCGCGCACTGTCGACCCACCGTTCGGGGTTGCCGGGGATGCCGGCCGGGATGCCGACCGGTAGACGTACGGCATCGTGGTTGCTGCGAGGTGCGAATCCGTACGGCGACACGCTCGAGGAGCTGCTGAGCCAGCTACCCGACACCAAGGTGGGACGACAGCGCGCGGCATATTCGAACCTGGGATTCCAGCTGCTCGGGCACGCGATCGCGGCGGCCGCTGGTGCGCCGTATCGAGACCTGCTCTCCGACAGGTTGTTCATCCCGCTGGGCCTGAGCAGCGCCTACGCACCGGAATCGATCGACGAGCTGCACTCGACAGCAGTTTCCGGACGATCCCGCTTCGGGCGACCTGCCGCGCCCTGGACGGGCGAGGCGATCGCGCCGGCCGGTGGAGTGCGCATGTCGATCGACGACGCCGCCGCTCTTGCCGCAGCGCTGCTGAAGGGCCGCGCGCCAGGTGCCGCCGCGCTCGACCCCGTGGCCGACTTCGTCGGTCCGATGAGGATCGGAGCAGCCTGGATCACCGTGCCGACCAAGCACGGCGACGTCGTGTGGCACAACGGTGGTACCGGTGGATTTCGCACCTGGCTGGGACTGAACCGGACCCGCGACACCGCAGCGGTCGTGCTGCGGGCGCGGGCCCGGTCCGTCGATCGGCTGGGGATGAGCCTGGTCAACACCTGACCGGGTCAGCGGTAGTGACGCATGCCGTACAGCTCATCGCGCAACCTGCGCTGCTGCTGGCGGATCTTGCGCCGCTGTCGGACCGCCTCCAGGAGCACGGCCCGATCGATCTCGCTCATCTGGTCCCACGCACGGACGCGCGGTTGACGTTCGAAGATCGCCATGGCCTTCACCTCCCCTCGATCGTTCGTCGAGCCGATGAGGTTCTGGGTCGGGTTCGGGATCTGTGCGTGCGTGAGTGTGTCGAGTTGCTGGGACATTGCGCGCCTCCTTTCTGTGCGTGGATGGATGGGTCGAGGGTGGACACGTCGTGGGGACAACGAAAAAGCCTCCGATCGGACGGGTCCGATCAGAGGCTCGAGAACGAGACGTCAGGTGACGACTACGTCAGGTAGAGGCTCGTGAGGAGATGGACCCGGAGAAGATCGTGAATCGATCGGCAATGCCGACGTTCACGTGCTTGGCGGCCGTGATGGCTTCGAATGTCTTCATGGGTGCTCACCTCCTCTTTCAGCGGTTCCGACACGGTATCGGCACGCAGCGTGGTCTGTCGAGTCGACAGGGCCGCACATCGTGCTCAGATTCTGTGTCGGACGTCGCGTCCGGGTCACAGGTACAGGCCGGTCTGGCCTTCCTCGATGCGTTCGGAGGCGACGGCGTGCAGGTCGCGCTCCCGCAGCAGGATGAAGTCCTCGCCGCGAACTTCGACCTCGGCACGGTCCTCGGGATCGAACAGCACGCGATCGCCGACCTCGACCGACCGAATGTGCGGACCGGTGGCCTCCACGCGCGCCCACACCAGGCGCTTGCCCAGCGCCGCTGTCGCCGGGATCACGATGCCACCGGTCGATCGGCGATCGCCGGAGTCCTTGTCGATCGTGACCAGGAGTCGATCCTGCAGCATGCGGATCGGCAGCTTGTGGTCGTCGCCACCGCGCTTCTTGGTCAACGCACGATCCTGCGGATCACGACGGCACCGAGAACGACGGCGACAGCGCCGCCGACGATCGGCCCGACGACCTCGAGGCGTACTGAGCCGGACTCGTCGACGAACTTGCTCTTGACCGAGGCGAACGTGCGCTTCGCGACGCTGCGCGGGTGCACTGCTACCACCAGCTGGTCGACCGTCTCGGCCAGGCGCTCACGAATCTCGTCGATCTCCTTGACCATCTCGTCGGTCTGCTTGGACACCGGATCACTTCCTCGTCTGGCACGGGTGGTGGAAGCCGTTGTCGGCCCATCAGCAAGGATAGAGGCATGACTCAGCGACTTGCCGTAGGAGACCCCGCTCCGGACTTCACGTTGCCGAACGACGCCGGCGACGCCGTCACCCTCTCGGGGTTGAAGGGCAAGGTCATCGTGTACTTCTATCCCGCCGCCATGACGCCCGGATGCACCAAGCAGGCCTGCGACTTCACCGATTCCCTCGACCGGCTGCAGGCCGAGGGGTACACCGTCGTCGGCGTCTCGCCCGACAGCCCCGACAAGCTCGCCACGTTCCGCGAGCGCGACGGCCTGACCATCACCCTGCTGTCGGATCCCGACAAGGAGGTGTTGACGGCCTGGGGTGCGTTCGGCGAGAAGAAGCTGTACGGCAAGGTCGTCCAAGGCGTCATCCGTTCGACGTTCGTGGTCGAGGACGGAACGATCACGTACGCGGCCTACAACGTGAAGGCCACCGGACACGTGGCGAAGCTGCGGCGCGACCTGGGCCTGGACTGACCTCCACTATCGTGGGGGCATCGCACGAGCCGATGTGGTGGAACTGGTAGACACGCCAGGTTTAGGTCCTGGTGCCTTCGGGTGTGCAGGTTCGAGTCCTGTCATCGGCACGCAGCACGCGCTCACGCGGACGGGTCGACGAGGCTGCCCGGCCGCGTGAGCTCGATCAATGCGGCTCGTCAATCCAGCTGCGGGACGTTGGCCAGGGCTTGGCTCAAGGCGGCGTCCGACAGCTCGTCGGGGTCGAGGTGTCCGGCCAGGAACGACTCGTAGGCTCCGAGCTCAAGGAGTCCGTGGCCGGACAGACCCACCACGATGACCGGCTCGGTCCCGGCCTCCTTCGCAGCAAGGGCCTCCCGGCGCGCCTGCGCCAGGGCGTGGGCCGACTCCGGTGCCGGGACGATCCCTTGCGTCCGGGCGAACTCGATACCGGCCTCGAAGCACTCCACCTGGTGCAACGCGGTCGCCTCGATCAGCCCTTCGTGGACCGCGTGCGAGACCAGTGGCGCCATGCCGTGGTAGCGCAGACCGCCGGCGTGGATCGGCGACGGCACGAAGTCGTGACCGAGCGTGTACATCTTCATCAACGGCGTCAGACCGGCCGTGTCGCCGTAGTCGTAGCGGTACTCGCCGCGAGTCAGCGTCGGACACGATGTCGGTTCGACGGCCAGGATCCGAGGCGACTGGTGTCCGGCGAGCTTCTCACGCAGGAACGAGAAGCTCAGTCCGGCGAAGTTCGACCCGCCGCCGGCGCAGCCGATGACCAGGTCGGCACCGGACTCGCCGGCCACCTGCAGCTGACGCACCGCTTCCTCACCGATGATCGTCTGGTGCAGCAGCACGTGGTTGAGCACCGAGCCCAACGCGTACTTGGCCGAGTCGTCCTGCGCCGCCAGCTCGACGGCCTCGGAGATCGCGATGCCGAGCGAGCCCGGATGCCCCTCGGGGAACGCCCTGCCGGCCTGCGTCATCTGGCTCGGGGACCGGTGGACGGTCCCGCCGAACACCTCGATCAACGTGCGTCGCTGCGGCTTGCTGTCGTAGGACGCACCCACCTGCCAGACCTCGCACTCGACGCCGAACAGCGAACAGGCGTACGACAGGGCGGTCCCCCACTGGCCGGCACCGGTTTCGGTCGTCAACCGGGTGACGCCGTTGAGCCAGTTGTAGTAGACCTGCGGGACGGCCGTGTTCACCTTGTGGGAGCCGGCAGGCGACACGCCTTCGTACTTGTAGTAGATCCGGGCACCGGTGCCGAGCTGCTGTTCCCAACGGCGGGCCCGGAACAGCGGCGACGGACGGTACTGGCGGTACACGTCGAGCACCGGTTCAGGGATGTCGACGTACCGCTCGGTGGTGACCTCCTGCAGGATCAGCTCCATCGGGAACAGCGCAGCAAGATCGTCCGGACCGACCGGCTCGTGCGTCGCCGGGTGCAGCGGAGGCGGAGGCGGTGTCGGCAGGTCCGCGATCACGTTGTACCACTGGGTCGGCTGCTGTTCGGGCGTGAGGGTGTACATCACCTGGTCGGGCACGAGCATCTCTTTCGCTGGGTGTCAGTGTGCCCCTACATCCAGCAGGGGCACGAGGGTCATGGTCGAGACGTACGAGACGTACGAGACGTACGGCTCACGGGCACAGCTTGGGCAGGCCCTTGGCGATCGCGGCGCTGAGCTGCTTGCCGATCAGTCCGGCCACACCGGGGATCTTGGAGTTGAACCCGATCGTGTAGTCCAGCCGGGTGCCGCCGTCCTCGGTGGGCGTCAGCTCCTGGCGACCCCAGTGCCCCTTCAGCGGCGAACCCTTCGTGATCTTGTACTCGATCACGGTCGGCCGGTCGGCCACGGTCGTGGTCTCCCAGAACGACGGCAACGGGCCGATCTTGAGCGCACGCGTCGAACCGACGCCGTTGCGCTCGCTGTCGCCGTCACGGACT
>DATMSF010000407.1:0-3323 GCA_035565535.1 Aeromicrobium sp. | reverse complement strand
ACCGTAGCGTCATGCCCCATGACGGTGGTGGCTCATGACACGACGAGGCGCACGCGCACCGGATTGAGCCTGGCCCTGCTGTCCGCCGTCTCGTTCGGACTCTCCGGTGCACTGGCCAGGCCGTTGCTGGAGTCGGGCTGGACGCCGGGCGCCGTCGTGCTGGCCCGGATCTGGATCGGGGCCGTCGTCGTCGCCCCGATCGGGCTGCTCGCCCTGCGCGGTCGCTGGGCCACGCTTCGGGCCCAGGCCCGTCTCGTCCTGCTCTACGGCACCCTGGCCGTCGCGGGCGCGCAGTTCGCCTACTTCTCGGCCGTCCAGCACATCCAGGTGGGCCCTGCGCTGCTGCTGGAGTACACCGCACCGGCCGCCATCGTGCTGTGGTTGTGGATCGTCCGCGGCGAGCGACCCGGTCCGATCACGCTCGTCGGCGCCGCCACCTGCGCCGTGGGACTCGTCCTGGTCCTGGATCTGCTGACCGGGACGTCGCTCAATCCCGTCGGCGTCGCCTGGGCCCTCACCGCGATGGCGGGTGCGGCGACCTACTTCCTGATCAACGCCGAGACCGACACCGGCCTGCCGCCTCTGACCTTGGCCGGCGTCGGACTGCTCGTCGGCGCACTGGTGCTGACCGTCGCTGCCGTGCTCGGCGTGCTCCCGGTGCGCCTGTCGTCCGAGACGGTCGCGTACGCCGGCGTCGGCGTGTCGCCGGTGACGGCACTGGTCACGTTGGGGGTCCTCACCGCTGCAGTGGCGTACGTCAGCGGCGTCGCCGCGGGCCGCCGCCTCGGCTCGCGCCTGGCCTCCTTCGTCGCGTTGAGCGAGGTCGTCGCGGCAATCCTGTGGGCCTGGCTGCTCCTGGACGAGCTGCCCGGACCGGCACAGCTGCTCGGCGGTGTCGTGATCCTCGTCGGCGTCGTGCTGGTCGAGCTCGGCGAGCCGAAGGTCGTCGAGGCCGTGCCGGCCGCCCAGGCTCTGCCGGGACACGACGACTAGACCGTGCCGGTCATCTCGGCCGGACCGTGTCGGTCATTCCACCTGGTCGACTACAGCAGGTCCTTGAGCTCGGCAGGCAGCTCGAAATCGGCATCGGCTCCCTGACCGAAGCCGAACGCGCCGGCGCCCTGGTCCTTCGGCGGCTCCGCGGCCGCCTGCGCAGCCCGCTTCGCGGGGTTGCCCGACTGCCGCTTGCCCTTCTTCTTGCCCTTCGACTGGGCCTTCTGACGCGCACCCGCTCGCTTGCCGGGGCCACCCATGCCGGGCATTCCGGGGACGCCGGGCATACCCGGGATGCCACCGCCCTTGGCCATCTGCTGCATCATCTTCTGCGCCTCGGCGAACCGGGTCAGCAGTCCGTTGACGTCCTGGACCTGGGTGCCTGAACCCTTGGCGATGCGCGCCCTGCGGGACCCGTCGATGATCTTGGGGTTGTCGCGCTCGGCGGGAGTCATCGACAAGATGATCGCCTTGATGCGGTCGACCTCGCGCTCGTCGAAGTTGGCCAGCTGCTCCTTGAACTGGCCCATGCCGGGCAGCATGCCGACCAGCTTGGTCATCGAGCCCATCTTGGCCAGCTGTTCCATCTGCTTCAGGAAGTCCTGAAGGGTGAACGTGCCACCGATGATCTTCTCGGCGTCCTTGGCCGCCTGCTCGGCGTCGAGTGTCTTCTCGGCCTGCTCGATCAGCGTGAGCATGTCGCCCATGTCGAGGATGCGCGAGGCCATCCGGTCGGGATGGAACTGCTCGAAGTCGGTCAGCTTCTCGCCCGTCGAGGCGAACATGATCGGCCGGCCGGTGACCGACCGCACCGACAGGGCAG
The DNA here is from genome assembly GCA_035565535.1 of Aeromicrobium sp. Lineage (GTDB taxonomy): Bacteria > Actinomycetota > Actinomycetes > Propionibacteriales > Nocardioidaceae > Aeromicrobium. The sequence goes on along the minus strand of DATMSF010000407.1, from coordinate 1,507 downwards.
CACCGCCGCGTGCGTCACCGTCGAGCTTCGACAGCACGACACCGGTGAAGTCGACGCCTTCGGCGAACGCCTCGGCCGTCTGCACCGCGTCCTGGCCGATCATCGCGTCGATGACGAACAGCACTTCGTCGGGGTCGACCGCGGCACGGATGTCGGCCGCCTGCTGCATCAGCTCGGCGTCGATGGCCAGCCGACCGGCGGTGTCGACCACGACCACGTCGTGCAGCGTCCTGCGCGCCTCGGCGACACCGTCGCGGGCCACCTGGACAGGATCGCCCACGCCGTTGCCCGGTTGCGGGGCGAACACCGAGACCCCGGCCTGCTCGCCGACGACCTGCAGCTGGTTGACGGCGTTGGGGCGCTGCAGGTCGCAGGCCACCAGCAACGGCGACATGCCCTGCTCCTTGAGCCAGCGGCCCAGCTTGCCGGCCAGCGTGGTCTTGCCCGCTCCTTGCAGGCCGGCCAGCATGATGACGGTCGGCGGATTCTTCGCGAACCGGATGCGCCGCGTCTCGCCACCCAGGATGGCGATGAGCTCCTCGTTGACGATCTTGATGACCTGCTGGGCCGGGTTGAGCGCCTGGCTCACCTCGGCGCCGCGGGCGCGCTCCTTGAGGGTGCCGATGAACTCTCGCACGACCGGGACGGCGACGTCGGCGTCGAGCAGGGCGACGCGGATCTGGGAGGCGACGGCGTCGATGTCGGCGTCGGAGAGCTTGCCCTTGCCGCGCAGGTTCTTGAAGGCGTCGGAGAGTCGGCCTTGGAGCGAGTCGAACATAGGGGCCCAGCCTAACTGCTGGTCGATTACGCTGGTCGAATGGCCGACGTGACGATCTTGCACAACACCGCGTGCTCCACCTCGCGCTACTCCGTCGACGAGGCGGCGCAGCACGGGACCGACGTCCAGATCGTGCAGTACCTGAAGAATCCGCTGTCGCGCGCCGAGTTGCTGGACCTGATGGTCAAGCTCGAGGACTCCCCCGCCGACCTGGTGCGCAAGGACCGGTTCTTCACCGATCTGGACCTCGATCCGGCCGACTACGTCACGCCCGAGCAGGTCGCGGACCTGCTGGTGGAACATCCTCGACTGATGCAGCGGCCGGTGCTGATCCGTGGCGACCGAGCGATCATCGGGCGGCCCAAGGATCGGGCCGACGCGTTCCTGGCCGGCTAGCCGGCGAGTGCGTCGCCGACCGCGGCGGCCAGGCGGTCCGACGCGGCCTCGTCCAGGGGGCCGCCGTCGGGAGCCAGGACGTAGAAGGTGTCGCGCGCCTCGTCGCCGAACGTCGTCAGATGGGCCGATCGGATCCCGGCGCCACTGTCGGCGATGGCGCGGCAGATCGTCCACAAAAGGCCAGGCCGGTCACGCGCCTTGACGAGCACGACGGTCGCGGTGCGGGTGCGTGAGTCGAGCACCTGCACGACCGGTCGGTCGTCGACGTCGGCCGGAACGAACCGGACCGCCAGGTCGACGTCACCGGTCAGGGCCGACCGCAGGCGGGGCGTG
>DATMSF010000406.1:0-1915 GCA_035565535.1 Aeromicrobium sp. | reverse complement strand
TTGGGGGTGTCCTGCGCCAGCTTGACGCTGAACACGAAGGTGTTGGCGGCGGAGGGGGCGATCGTCCCGAGCTCGTTCTTGACGCCGTCCTGCAGGCCGCCGAACGTGCCGCTGTAGACGACGTGGTTCGTGGTGGTGTTGGTGATCGACAACGTGAGGTTGTCCCCGGTGAAGTTGTTGGTGGAAGCCACCTCGGTCAGGCTGAACGCGGCGGGCAGGCTGCCGGTGTTGGTCAGGGTCAGCGAGCCGTTCAGCACGTCGCCTGGCTTCATGTTCGTCAGGTTGAAGATGGCTTGGTCGGCCTTGGAGTTGCTGTGCGACAGCGTTCCAGCGGTGACCGAGCTGATGGTGTTGTGGGACTCGGACGAGAACGTCGCTCCCGATCCGACGGCGATGGCGCCGGCGGCGGTCAAGGTGGCCAACGGGATCAGAACTGCGCGGGTCTTCTTCATGATGGTGGTGCTCCTCTTGGGTCGTGCGGGGTTGTCGTAGTGATGGGAAAAGCCTGTCAATCCGCCCTTCACGGACGGCCCACGTCAGCACCACGAGAACTCCACAACTCCCCACGAGTTGCTCCGCTCGGTCACGTCATCACCACAACGAGCCACGATCGGGAGCCGACGCCGTCGCGACGGCTGCGGTAGACATGGGGAATGGACACGTCGACCCTGTTCCTGGTCATGGACCTGACAGGTGTCTTCGCGTTCGCGCTGAACGGCGCGATGACTGCCCTGCGGATCGCGCAGCTCGACATCGTCGGCGTGCTGACCCTCGGCATGTTGACGGCACTGGGCGGCGGGATGATCCGCGACATCTTCCTCGACGCGCTGCCCCCGGCGACGTTCGTGGACTGGCGCTATCTGGCCGTGGCGGCCAGCGGGGCACTGGTGGCGTTCCTGTTCGGCCGCGGCCTGGCCCGGTTGTCCCGGCCGATCCTGGTCCTCGACGCCGCCGGGCTGAGCCTGTTCGCCGTCGCCGGCGCGTTGAAGGGCCTCGAGCACGGCGTCGGTCCTGTCCAGGCCGTCATCCTCGGCGCGATCACGGCCGTGGGCGGAGGCACGTTGCGCGACGTGCTGGTCCGCGAGATCCCCGCGGTGCTGTCCAGCGGTCTGTACGCCGTGCCGGCGATCGTGGGTGCCCTGCTGCTGGTGCTGGGCGAGCAGCTGGGGGCCGACGCCCTCCCGGCGGCAGTGGTCGGTGCGGTGGGCTGCTTCGCGATCCGCCTGCTCGGACTGCACTACGATCTCCACGCTCCCAGGCCGCCCGGCTCGACAGAAGGTGTCCGATGAACGACAGCACTTGGGCCATCGAGCAGTTCCCCGCCATCCGGGCCGCACGCGACGACGTGTACCGCGACCTGCACGCTCACCCCGAGCTGTCGCACCAGGAGCACCGCACGGCCGCCATCGTCGCCGAGCGCCTACGGGCGGCCGGTTGCGACGTGCACCAGAACATCGGAGGCACAGGCGTGGTCGCCGTCGTGCGCAACGGTGACGGACCTGTGGTGCTGCAGCGAGCGGACATGGACGCGCTGCCGGTGCGTGAGACGACCGGAGTGGACTATGCCAGCACGGTGACGACCGACGACGGCACACCCGTCATGCACGCGTGCGGTCACGACGTCCACGTGGCGTGCCTGGTGGCGGCCACCGAGGTGATGGTCGCGAACCGCGAGCACTGGAGCGGCACTCTCGTGGCGCTGTTCCAGCCAGGGGAGGAGACCGCCGACGGCGCCCGTGGCATGGTCGAGGACGGCCTGGTCGATCTGGTCGGACCCGTCGACGTCGCGATGGCGCAGCACGTCCTGCCGCTACCCGCCGGCACGCTCGGCACCCGCTCGGGCCCGGTGCTGTCGGCGGCTGACAGCATGCGCATCACGCTGCACGGCCGCGGCGCGCACGGGTCGATGCCACAG
>DATMSF010000405.1:0-5042 GCA_035565535.1 Aeromicrobium sp. | reverse complement strand
AGCAGGGTGTGATCTTCCTCGACACCGACTCGGGTCTGCGCGAGCACCCGGAGATCTTCAAGCAGTACTTCGGCACCGTGATCCCGGCCGGCGACAACAAGTTCTCCGCGCTCAACACCGCGGTGTGGTCGGGCGGTTCGTTCATCTACGTGCCGCCGGGCGTGCACGTCGACATCCCGCTGCAGGCCTACTTCCGGAGCAACACCGAGAACATGGGCCAGTTCGAGCGGACGCTGATCATCGTCGACGAGGGTGCCTACGTGCATTACGTCGAGGGCTGCACGGCGCCGATCTACAAGAGCGACTCGCTGCACAGCGCCGTCGTCGAGATCATCGTCAAGGCCGGTGGCCGCTGCCGCTACACGACCATTCAGAACTGGTCGAACAACGTCTACAACCTGGTCACCAAGCGGGCCCGCGCCGAGGCCGGCGCCACCATGGAGTGGATCGACGGCAACATCGGCTCCAAGGTGACCATGAAGTACCCGGCCGTGTGGATGACCGGTGAGCACGCCAAGGGCGAGGTGCTCTCGGTGGCGTTCGCCGGCGAGGGCCAGCACCAGGACACCGGTGCCAAGATGCTGCACCTCGCGCCGAACACGTCGAGCAACATCGTCTCGAAGTCGGTCGCGCGAGGCGGCGGACGCGCGTCCTACCGCGGCCTGGTCCAGGTCAACAAGGGAGCACATGGGTCGCGCTCCTCTGTGAAATGTGATGCGCTGCTGGTCGACACGATCAGCCGGTCCGACACCTACCCGTACGTCGACATCCGCGAGGACGACGTGACGATGGGCCACGAGGCCACGGTGTCCAAGGTCAGCGAGGATCAGCTGTTCTACCTGATGAGCCGCGGGCTGACCGAGGACGAGGCCATGGCCATGGTGGTCCGCGGCTTCGTCGAGCCGATCGCCAAGGAACTGCCGATGGAATACGCGCTCGAGCTCAACCGGCTCATCGAGCTTCAGATGGAAGGTGCGGTCGGCTGAGTATGGCTTCGCAACTCACACAGGCGTCCGAGGGTTCCGCGAAGAGCGGCTCGGTGCTCAACCTGAACAAGGGCGAGGTCTTCACCTCGTTCGACGTCAACGCCTTCGAGGTCCCGCACGGTCGCGACGAGATCTGGCGGTTCACGCCGCTGCGGCGGCTGCGCGGCCTGCACAACGGCACCGCGGGCGCCGACGGCAAGGCGACCGGCAGCGCGCTGATCGAGGTCAGTGAGCGCCCCGGCGTGACGATCGAGACCGTCGAGCGCGGCGACGAGCGCCTAGGCCAGGGCGGCGTTCCCGCCGATCGTGTCGCCGCACAGGCATTTTCGTCGTTCAGCAACGCGACGGTGGTCACCGTCGGTCGCAACGTGCAGGTGGACGAGCCCGTCGAGATCACCATCACCGGTCCCGGCGAGGGCAACACGGCCTACGGGCACGTGCAGGTCCGTGTCGAGGAACTCGGCGAGGCCGTCGTGGTGATCGACCACCGGGGCAGCGGAACCTACGCCGACAACATCGAGTTCGTCGTCGGCGACGCCGCGACGCTCAAGGTGGTGTCGATCGCCGACTGGGCCGACGACACCGTCCACGTCAGCACGCACCACGCCACGCTGGGCAAGGACGCGGTGCTGCGGCACTTCGCGGTCACGCTCGGCGGCGACGTCGCCCGGCTCACCGGACGCGTGCGGTTCGCGGCACCCGGCGGCGACGCCGAACTGCTCGGCCTCTACTTCGCCGACGACGGTCAGCACTTCGAGTCCCGGTTGCTCGTCGACCACGCCCAACCACACTGCCGCTCACACGTGACGTACAAGGGTGCGCTGCAGGGCGATCCGGCATCGGACAAGCCCGACACGCACACCGTGTGGGTCGGCGACGTGCTGATCCGCGCCGAGGCCACCGGCACCGACACCTACGAGGTCAACCGCAACCTGGTGCTGACCGACGGGGCGCGTGCCGACTCGGTGCCCAACCTGGAGATCGAGACCGGTGAGATCGTCGGCGCCGGACACGCAAGCGCCACCGGCCGATTCGACGACGAGCAGTTGTTCTACCTGCGGGCCCGCGGCATCCCCGAGGATCAGGCGCGCCGTCTGGTGGTGCGCGGGTTCTTCGGCGAACTGATCCAGAAGATCGCCGTGCCCGCCGTCCGCGACCGCCTCACCGCGGCCATCGAACACGAACTTGAGCTAACCGAAGGAATCAAGCACTGATGAGCACCCTGGAAATCAAGGACCTCCACGTCAGCGTGGCCGCCACCGAGGGGACCGAGGAGATCCCGATCCTCAAGGGCGTCGATCTCACCGTGAACTCGGGGGAGACCCACGCCCTGATGGGTCCCAACGGCTCCGGCAAGTCCACGCTGTCGTACGCGGTCGCGGGCCATCCCAAGTACACCGTCACGTCGGGCTCGATCACGCTCGACGGGCAGGACGTGCTGGAGATGAGCATCGACGAGCGGGCGCGCGCCGGGCTGTTCCTGGCGATGCAGTACCCCGTCGAGGTTCCCGGGGTGTCGATGTCGAACTTCCTGCGCACGGCCGCGACCGCGGTGCGTGGCGAGGCCCCCAAGCTGCGGCACTGGGTCAAAGAGGTCAAGGCCGCGATGGACGAGCTCGAGATCGACCCGGCGTTCGGTGAGCGCAGCGTCAACGAGGGCTTCTCCGGCGGTGAGAAGAAGCGCCACGAGATCCTGCAGCTGTCGTTGCTCAAGCCCAAGATCGCGATCCTCGATGAGACGGACTCAGGCCTGGACGTCGACGCCCTGCGTGTGGTCAGCGAGGGCGTCAACCGCTACGCCGCGGCCACCAACGGCGGCGTGCTGCTGATCACGCACTACACGCGCATCCTGCGCTACATCCAGCCGCAGTTCGTCCACGTGTTCGTGGGCGGGCGCATCGTGGAATCCGGTGGGCCCGAACTCGCCGACGAGCTCGAACAGAACGGATACGTGCGCTTCACGCAGGCAGCAGCCGCAGGGGCCTGACGGTGACGGCCGCGAAGACGCTCGACGTGACGGCGATCAGGGCCGACTTCCCGATCCTGAGCCGGGTGATGCGCGGCGGAAATCAGCTGGCGTATCTGGATTCCGGCGCGACGTCGCAGAAACCGCTGCAGGTGCTCGATGCCGAGCGTGAGTTCCTGCTGACCTCCAACGGTGCCGTGCACCGCGGCGCGCACCAGTTGATGGAGGAGTCCACCGACGCCTACGAGCAGGGACGCGCCGACATCGCGGCCTTCGTGGGTGCCGACCCGGATGAGCTGGTGTTCACCAAGAACGCCACCGAGGCCATCAACCTGGTGGCATACGTGCTGGGGGACAAGCGTTTCGAGCGGGCGGTCGGTCCCGGTGACGTCATCGTCACCACCGAGGTCGAGCACCACGCCAACCTGGTTCCGTGGCAGGAACTCGCCGAGCGTACGGGTGCGACGCTCAAGTGGTACGGCGTCACCGACTCCGGGCGCATCGACCTGGACTCGCTCGAACTCGACGAACGCGTGAAAGTCGTTGCGTTCAGCCATCACTCGAACGTCACGGGTGCCGTCGCGCCGGTCGCCGAACTGGTGTCGCGGGCCAAGGCGGTGGGTGCGCTGACCGTTCTGGACGCCTGCCAGTCGGCGCCGCACCAGCCGGTCGACCTGCATGCGCTCGACGTCGACTACGCGGCGTTCTCGGGGCACAAGATGCTGGGCCCCACCGGCATCGGCGTGCTCTACGGCAGGCGGGGCCTGCTCGACGCGATGCCGCCGTTCATCACGGGCGGTTCGATGATCGAGACCGTGACGATGGAGAAGACGACCTTCGCGCCGGCGCCGCAGCGTTTCGAGGCAGGCACCCCGATGACCTCGCAGGTGGTCGGACTGGCTGCCGCGGCAAGGTATCTGACCGCTCTGGGCATGCCTGCCGTCGAGGCGCACGAGGCCGAACTGGTCGCGGCGGCCCTCGAAGGGCTCGCCGGCGTACCCGGCGTGCGCATCATCGGGCCGACTGCGATGGAAAACCGCGGATCCCCCGTGAGTTTCGTGGTCGACGGGGTCCATGCGCACGACGTGGGCCAGGTCCTCGACGACGACGGCGTCGCGGTACGCGTCGGGCACCACTGCGCCTGGCCGCTGCACCGCCGGTTCGGCATCGCGGCGACCGCGCGGGCATCGTTCGCGGTGTACAACACCCTCGACGAAGTGGACCGCCTGGTGGCAGGCGTGAAACGTGCTGTGGAGTTCTTTGCGTGAGACTTGAGCAGATGTACCAGGAAGTGATCCTGGACCACTACAAGCATCCGCATCACCGCGGGTTGCGGGAGCCGTTCGGTGCCGAGGTGCACCACGTCAACCCCACGTGCGGCGACGAGGTGACCCTGCGTGTCACGCTCAGCGACGACGGTGAGAGCGTCGAGGACGTCTCGTACGACGGCCAGGGCTGTTCCATCAGCCAGGCTGCCACCTCGGTGCTGACCGATCAGGTGATCGGCCAGAGCGTGGGCGATGCGTTGAAGACGGTCGACGCCTTCACCGAGATGGTGTCGTCGCGCGGCACCGTCGAGGGGGACGAGGACGTGATCGGTGACGGCATCGCATTCGCCGGCGTCGCGAAGTACCCGGCACGTGTGAAGTGTGCGTTGCTGGGCTGGATGGCTTTCAAGGCGGCCGTGGCCGAAGCGCGGCCTTTGGACGAAACGCACGCAACGCTGGCGGAAGCCGGTGAGAGGGAGGACAACCGATGAGCGAGCCTGCTTCCGAGGAGCTGCTCTTCGACATCGAAGAGGCCATGCGCGACGTCGTCGATCCCGAACTCGGCATCAACGTCGTCGATCTCGGTCTGGTGTACGGCATGAACGTCGAGCAGGGCGAATCCGGCAAGGTCGCGTTGATCGACATGACGTTGACCTCCGCCGCGTGCCCGCTGACCGACGTGATCGAGGACCAGTCGCGCACCGCGCTGGTGGGCGCCGGTCTGGTCGACGAACTGCGGATCAACTGGGTGTGGAACCCGCCGTGGGGACCGGACAAGATCACCGACGACGGGCGCGAGCAGTTGCGCGCACTCGGTTTCAC
>DATMSF010000404.1:0-2729 GCA_035565535.1 Aeromicrobium sp. | reverse complement strand
CCGGCTCGCCAACGGCCAGAGCATCGACGAAGAGGTGCTCGCCTCGGCTCTCGAGGCAACCGACGGCGCGATCTACCGAGCCGCCGACGGCACGCAGGTCCGGTCCGGGGTCGTCGACACGAACCCCGAACGCTCCATCGTCGAACGCCGACTGCTCGACGACGGGTCGCAGCTGGTGGTCACCCGCGACCGAGGCGTGATCAGCGACGCCGTGCAGTCGGCCCTGGTTCCGATGATCGTCCTGGGACTGTCGCTGGCCGCTGTCTCGTCGGTGGCGGCGTTCGTGCTGGCCGGACGGGCCACCCGCACCTTCCGGCAGCTAGCCTTTGCCGCCGAGGACCTGGGAAACGGACATTTCGATCTCGACGTGCCCGAGAAGGGCGTACCCGAAGCGCTGGCGATCGGGCGCGCCCTGACCGGTGCAGCGGACCGCATCGAGGACATGGTGCGCCGAGAGCGCGAGTTCTCCGTCAACGCCTCGCACCAGCTCCGCACGCCGATCACCGCGCTGCGGCTGGAGCTGGAAGACCTGACGTACTGGCCGCAGACCCCCCCTGAGGTCGCTGACCACCTACGTGCCTCGATCGGCGAGCTCGACCGGCTGACCGCGTCGATCGACGACCTGCTCGACCTGGCGCGTCAACAGCGTCGCAGCGACGACGAGGACGTCGACCTCACCGAGTTCGTCTCCACCGCGGCCGACCGGTGGCGCCGCTCGTTGTCCGCCGACGGACGTGACATCACGGTGAAGGGGCCGACTCCGTTGCCGATCCGGATCGCCTCGGGGCCGGTCGCGCAGATCCTCGACGTGCTGATCGACAACGCTCGTGTGCACGGATCCGGGGCGGTCTCGATCACCACGGCAGCCGACGAGGCGCACGCGACAGTGCGGGTCTCGGACGAAGGAATCCGCACGATCGGCAACGAGGTCTTCGGTCGCGGCACGAGCAGTCGGGCCCACGACGGGACCGGTAACGGCATCGGTCTGGCGGTCGCCTCCGACCTGGCCGAATCAGTCGGCGCCCACCTGACCCTGGACCCTCGGGCGAGCACCGCCACGTTCGAGCTGCTGCTCCCCCGATAGACTCAGGCCCACACCCGGACCGACACGACGGGAGACTGCCGTGCCCGACTTGCATTCTGCGACTGCAGGGCTATCGTCGGTAGTTGGGCCTGACGGCACAGTGCCGGTCCGACCCACCAGAGGTGTGCACCATGAAGGCAATCGACATCGTCCAGCCGATCCCGTCGGTCACCACGGCCGACTCGGTCACCGCGGCGATCCGCCAGATGACCGACGCCAACCTGCCGGGCGTCGTCGTCGTGGACGAGCAGAACCGTCCCGTCACGGTCATCGCCGGTACCCAGGTGTTGAGGATGGCCGTGCTAACGGCCTACCACGACGACCCTGCGCTGGTCCGCACGATCGACGAGGCCAGTGCCGACTCCTTCACCCACGACTGCAACCAGCGCACCGTGGGCGAGTGCCTCAGCGACAAGAAGGCCAAACCCATCACGGCTCGCTCCGACGCCACGTTGCTGGAGCTGGCGACCATCATGTTGCGCAACCGCAGCCCGCTCGTGGCCATCGTCGACCGCGACAAGAAGCTGGTCGGCGCGGTCACCTTGACGGCGCTGCTGGGCACCATGGCTCCGGAGAACCAGCCCGCCTGACGTCGGCTGAGGCGCGATGAGCGCGCTCGCCGCGCTGACGATCTTCCTCGTCGCGTTCGTCTTCATCGCGAGCGAGAAGGTCAACAAGGTCAAGGTCGTCCTGATCGCGGCCGGCCTGATGGCCGTGACGCGCCTGATCCCCGGCTCCGAGGTGTTCTTCTCCGCGCACGAGGGCATCGACTGGAACGTCATCTTCCTGCTGCTCGGGATGATGATCATCGTCGGCGTCGTGAAGCAGACCGGCCTGTTCGACTATCTCGGGATCTGGGCGGCCAAGAAGTCCCGCGGCCGCCCCTACCGGTTGATGGTGCTGCTGATGGCCATCACCGCCATCGCCTCGCCCATCTTGGACAACGTCACGATCATCATGCTGGTCGTCCCCGTCACGATCGTGGTGTGCAACCGGCTGCGGATCGCGGCCCAACCGTACATCATCGCCGAGGTGCTGGCCTCGAACATCGGCGGTGCCGCCACGTTGATCGGCGACCCGCCGAACATGATCATCGCCAGCCGCGCGAACCTGTCGTTCGGCGACTTCCTGGTCCACATGACACCCATCGTGATCATCGTGTTCATCGCCTTCGTCGTGCTGACACGCTTCCTGTTCCGCAAGGAGTTCGAGTACAACCCCGATCAGCTGGCGTCGGTCATGACGCTGCAGGAGAAGCGCGCCATCACCGACGTGCGCCTGCTGGTCCGGTGCCTCGTGGTCCTGACCGCCGTGATCATCACGTTCTGCCTGCACACGGTCCTGCACGTCGAGCCGTCGGTCGTCGCCCTGGTCGGCGCCGGGGTGATGGTGCTGGTCTCCGGCATCGAGATCGAGGAAGTCCTCGACGAGGTCGAGTGGGGCACGCTGGTCTTCTTCATGGGCCTGTTCGTCATGGTGGCCGGACTCGGCCACACCGGCGTCATCGAGAAGATCGGCACGTGGGCGGTCGACGCGATCGGCCAGCACTACTTCGGCGCGGCCAGCGCCCTGCTGTTCGGCTCGGCGGGCCTCGGCGCGTTCTTCGACAACATCCCGTACGCCGCCACGATGGCACCCATCGTCG
>DATMSF010000403.1:0-13906 GCA_035565535.1 Aeromicrobium sp. | reverse complement strand
CGCCGTTCGAACCGCTGATCCACGGCGGTGGGCAGCAGGACGACCGCCGCTCGGGAACCGAGCCGGTCGCGCTCGCCGTGGGCATGGCTGCCGCCCTGCGCCTCGCAGCCGGTGACAACACCGACGTGATCACCCGCCGCGACGCCTTCATCGCCCGCGTCCTCGCGGAGGTACCCGGTGCGGAACTGACCGGTCACCCCGATCGACGGCTGCCCGGCAGCGCCTCGTTCGTGTTCCCCGGCCGAAGCGGCGAATCGATCCTGCTCGACCTAGAACGCCGGGGCATCGTGTGCTCCAGCGGTTCGGCCTGCGCGGCGGGCAGCGATGAGCCCAGCCACGTCCTCACGGCCCTGGGCTACGACCGCGCGGTGGCCCAGACCGCGGTGCGGTTCACCTTCGGTCGCACCACGACCGAGGAGCAGCTCGACGACGTCGCTGATGCGCTGGCCAGCGTCGTGACCCCACCTGAGGCGTGACTCGGTGCCGATCGCGTGGGACTGAGGCACTCGATCCCACCGACATCGCAATCGTGACCCACGGCCTCGCGCCTGGCCGCTGTCGGCCACGTGACCTCCTTGCGGTCGGAGGTCGCTCGAAAGGTACTGCGGTCGGAGGTCGCTCAAAAGGTACTGTGATCAGAGGACGCGTGACGATTGTGGCCCTGGGGGGACTCTATGGTTGACATCCGCGGACCACGCTGGGGCGTTGTCGTGGCCATGACGACTGCGACGCTTGCGTTCTCGGCGGCGTGCGGTGCTGCCGGCGATCGCGCTCCGAGCGTCTCGGAGCAGAGTGGTAGCGATGTTGCTCACGAGGTGACGGACGCATTCGAGAACTACTGGTCGGTCTACGTGCAGATCGCGAACTCCGGTGACGTCAACGTCCGAGCGTTCGACGGAATTGCGGACGGGCCCTTTCTCGAGACGGTGTTCAAGGCGTTGAGCATGCAGGCTGATTCCGAAGTGGTACGGGTCGGCGAGCCGGTCTTCGGCGAGTTCACCACCACGGTTGAGGGCGACACCGCGTCATCGGTGGTATGCCGTGACGATAGTCAGTGGGGGGCCGAGCGGCAGGGCGAACTGATCGAGGGGTCTGTGTCCGACACACCTGAACCGCGCCCCTACGTCGGCACATTGGAGTTGAGAGATGGTCACTGGGTCGTGACGAACGTCGAAATGGCCGAGGACCGTGTGTGCCCATGAGGTCAGATCGACCCTGTTCTTACCCGCGGTGAGCGCGACGTTTGCCCTCACCACCGTGATGGTTCGCGAGGTGCAGACCAAGGTCACGCGCGTCGACTGACCCCGTCCGGTTCGGGCCGATTCGGGCGACCGCCTACGCTTGAACACTGATGGACGACCGACCCATGGCATATCTGGACCACGCGGCGACGACGCCGATGTGGCCGGAAGCCATCGACGTGATGACGACCGAGCTCGCCCGGCTCGGCAACGCGTCGTCCCTGCACGCCTCGGGTCGTGCGGCCCGCCGAGTGGTCGAGGAGTCGCGTGAGCTGATCGCCGAACGTTTCGGCGCGCGACCCAGTGAAGTGGTGTTCTGCTCCGGAGGCACCGAGGCCAACAACCTGGCCATCAAGGGCCTGTACTGGGCACGCCGGGCCCAGGACGCATCGCGTCGGCGCGTGGTCTTCAGCGCGATCGAGCACCACGCGCTGCTCGATCCCGTCACGTGGTTGGCCAAGCACGAGGACGCCGACGTCTCGATGACGCCGGTCGATCGCGCGGGCCGCATCGACGTCGACGCGCTCCGCACGGCCGTCGAGTCGGACCCGCAGAGCGTCGCCGCGATCACCACGATGTGGGCCAACAACGAGATGGGCACGATCCAGCCCATCGACCGCGTCGTGGAGATCGCACGGCAGCACGACATCCCCGTGCACAGCGATGCCGTCCAGGCCGCCGGCTACGTGCCCCTGGACTTCGCGGGCAGCGGTCTGGACGCCATGACGGTCACGGCACACAAGCTGGGCGGCCCGGTCGGTGTCGGCGCTCTCGTCATCGCCCGCGAGCTTGACCCGGTCGCCCTGCTGCACGGGGGCGGGCAAGAACGCGACATCCGCTCGGGCACGATCGGCGTCGCCCTGATCGCGGCGTTCGCCAAGGCGGTCGACCTGACGGTCCAGCGGCAGGCCGAGACGTCGGCGCGCATCGAGCAGCTGCGCGCTCGCCTGGTCGAGGGCATCCGACGACTCGTGCCCGACGCCGTGATCAACGGCGACCCCGAGCCCGGTCCCACGCACCGCCTGCCCAACATCGCGCACGTGACGTTCCCCGGTTGCGAGGGGGACGCGATGCTGATGCTGCTGGACGCCCAGGGCGTGGAGTGCTCCACCGGGTCGGCCTGCGCTGCCGGAGTTCCGCAGCCGAGCCACGTCCTGCTCGCGATGGGCTACGACGAGGTCGCCGCACGCGGCTCGTTGCGGTTCAGCCTGGGACACACCTCCACCGAGCACGACGTCGACCGACTGCTCCAGGTGCTGCCTGCGGTCCACGAACGGGCCCTCAGGGCGGGGGTGCGCTGATGAAGGTCATCGCAGCGATGTCCGGTGGCGTCGACTCCGCGGTCGCGGCCGCGCGCGTCGTCGACGCCGGCCACGAGGTCACCGGCGTGCACCTGGCGTTGAGCCGCAATCCCCGGTCGTACCGTTCCGGTGCCAGGGGGTGCTGCTCGATCGAGGACAGCAACGACGCTCGTCGGGCCGCCGACGCGCTGGGCATCCCGTTCTACGTGTGGGACATGAGCGAGGAGTTCGCCGACGCCGTCGTCGACGACTTCGTGGCCGAGTACACCGCCGGCCGCACCCCCAATCCGTGCCTGCGCTGCAACGAGAAGATCAAGTTCGCGGCGGTCCTGGACCGGGCGTTGGCCCTGGGTTTCGACGCCGTGGCCACGGGCCACTACGCCCGCCTCGAGGACGGGTCCGACGGCGTGCAGATGCATCGCAGCCTCGACCAGGGCAAGGACCAGTCGTACGTCCTGGGGGTGCTGACCCAGGAGCAGCTGCGCCACTCGATCTTCCCGCTCGGTGACACCACCAAGGACGTCGTCCGGGCCGAGGCCGAGCGGCGTGGCCTGCAGGTCGCCAAGAAGCCCGACAGTCACGACATCTGCTTCATCGCCGACGGCGACAACGCGGGGTGGTTGACCGAGAAGCTGGGCCCGAAGCCTGGCTCGATCGTCGACGAGTCCGGTCGCGTCGTCGGCGAGCACGACGGCGCCTACGCCTTCACGATCGGGCAGCGTCGCGGTCTGCGGCTGGGCGTGCCCGCCCCCGACGGGAAGCCGCGCTTCGTGCTCGACATCGAACCGGTCTCGGGTACTGTCACGGTCGGCTCGCGCGAGGCGCTGGACGTCGACGTCCTGGAGTGCATCAAGCCGCTGTGGTGTGCTGCCGTCCCGACGTCGGGGGAGTACACCGTGCAGCTGCGGGCCCACGGCGAGGAGCACCGCGCCACGATCGCGGTCGACGGTGACCACGTACGGGTCGAGCTGATCGACCCGGCTCGGGGAATCGCTCCCGGCCAGGCCTGTGTGATCTACGACGGCACGCGCGTCATCGGATCGGCGACGATCGATCGCACGTCGCGACTCACCGCAGCCGAACGGTCCTGACCGTGGCACGTTCGTCGGGCATCGGTTCGATGCCCGGGACCGACTTCGTCGAGTCGGCCCGTATCGGTCTGGGGGAGGTCGACGTCCCGTTCCTGCCCGAGCTGTCCGCGCGTGGCCCGCACGCGTCGATGATCGGACGCGCATTGGGCCTGATCGGCGACCTCGGCGCCGACCTGCAGCCCGACGGCTGGCGCATCGGCGTCGGCCGAGGCATCGACCAACGTCGCGCCACGTCGCTGGTGGCGCAGGACCTGGACGCCCTCGAGGAGCTGGCCCACGATCACGACGGTCCGATCAAGGTCCAGGTCGCCGGCCCGCTGACGCTGTCGGCGGCGGTCGAGCACCCGCGCGGCGACAAGATGGTGGCCGACCACGGCGCCAGACGCGAGCTCACCGAGGCATTGTCGGCGGGGCTCGAGAGACATGTCGCCGATGTCGCACGACGGTTGCCGCGCGCCGACGTCGTGGTGCAGGTCGACGAGCCGTCGATCCGCGCCGTGCTCGACGGGCAGGTGCGGACGGCGAGCGGATTTCGCACGCACCGCCGCGTGGACGCACCGGAGGCAGATGCTCTGCTGCGCCCCGTCGTCGACGTGATCCGTGCGGCCGGAGCGGTTCCGATCCTGCACTCGTGCAGCGCGGATCTGCCCGTCGGCCTGCTGCGCGGGGCGGGCTTCGCCGGGATCAGCTTCGATCTGGAGCAGACGCGACCCGACGACGCCTGGGCGGAGGCGTTCGACGCCGGAGTCGACTTGTGGGTCGGTGCGGTACCGACAGCCGCACACCCAGCGGGGGCCGGGCAGGTCGCCCAGCGCATCGAGTCGTTCTTCGGCGCGTTGGGATTCCAGCCCGAGTCCTTCGCCGACCGACTCGTCGTCACCCCGGCCTGCGGTCTCGCCGGTGACGCCCCGGCCACGGCGCGCAGCCGGTTGGAGCTCGCCACTGCCACGGCCCGGCAGTTCTGACGATCGACTCGTCCCGGGTAGGTTGACCGACGTGGACTGGGACGACGAGATGGCCGAGCCCGACGAGGGCGACGCGGCCGAGGAGCGGCCGCATCACGACCTGGCCGGCACGCTGCTCAGCGCGAACGGCCTGCTGGTCGCCGCGTTCGGCGTGCTCCTGATGCTGACCCCTGCCGGGAACCGGGAAAGCGTCGACGCACCTGACTTCGGCGGACTCGAGGCCACCGGGGTCCTGGCGCTGGGTGTCGTCCTGATCGTCGCCTCGGTGTGGCGCCGCGACCGCAAGATCATCGGTCCGGTCGTCGGGTTCGCCGGACTGTTCGGATCGGTCGCCATCCTGGCCGTCCTGGACGTGGCCCTCTTGGCCATCTGCCCCGCTGCAGCAGTGCTGGCGCTGATCAACCGCCCGTACCCGAGCGAGTCGCAAGCCCGGCAGGAGTGAGCATCGTCGGTTCCGCGCACTACGCTCGGACCCATGACGGACGAGGAGATCCGGCAGCGGCACAACGAGCTGGCCGAGGTCATCGAGGAACACCGACAGCGCTACCACCGCGACGACGCGCCCACGATCTCCGACGCCGAGTACGACGCGTTGATGCGCGAGCTGATGGACCTGGAGGACCGGCTCCCCGAGCTGCGTACCCCCGACTCGCCCAGCCAACAGGTCGGCGGACTGCTGTCGTCGTCGTTCGAGTCCTACCAGCACCGCGAACGCATGATGAGCCTCGACAACGCGTTCAGTCTTGACGAGCTGGATGCATGGCACGGCCGGCTCGTTCGCGAAGGCGTCGACGACGCGGAGTTCCTGTGCGAGCTGAAGGTCGACGGACTGGCCATCTCGCTGACCTACGAGAACGGCACGCTGACCCGCGGCGTCACGCGCGGTGACGGCCGGGTGGGCGAGGACGTCACGCAGAACGTGCGCACCATCGCGGTCATCCCGCACCGACTGACCGGCACCGAGGAGTTCCCGGTGCCGGCCTACGTGGAGATCCGTGGCGAGGTGTTCTTCCCGACCAAGGAGTTCGAGGAGTTCAACACCGCGTGGTCCGAGGCCGGCAACAACCCGTTCTCCAATCCGCGCAACGCGGCCGCCGGCACGCTGCGCATGAAGGACGCCCGCGTCACGGCCTCCCGCCCGCTGTCGATGGTCTGCCACGGCATCGGCTACCGCGAGGGGTTCCATCCGCGCCGTCAGTCCGAGGCGTACCAGGCGATGGCGGCCTGGGGGCTGCCCACCAGCGACCGCGTCAAGGTCGTGCCCGACCTGGCCGGTGTCCGCGAGTTCATCGACTACTACGACGAGCACCGCCACGACCCCGTCCACGAGATCGACGGCGTCGTGGTGAAGGTCGACCAGGTGGCGCTGCAGGGGCGCCTGGGGTCGACGTCACGCGCTCCCCGCTGGGCGATCGCGTTCAAGTACCCGCCGGAGGAGGTCAACACCCGGTTGCTGGACATCCGGGTCAACGTCGGCCGCACCGGTCGTGTCACGCCGTACGGAGTCATGGAACCCGTGCGCGTCGCGGGCTCGACCGTCGAGATGGCGACGTTGCACAACCAGCACGAGGTCAAGCGCAAGGGCGTGCTGATCGGCGACATGGTCGTGCTG
Source organism: Aeromicrobium sp. (assembly GCA_035565535.1). Taxonomy (GTDB): domain Bacteria; phylum Actinomycetota; class Actinomycetes; order Propionibacteriales; family Nocardioidaceae; genus Aeromicrobium. The sequence continues at coordinate 7,696 of DATMSF010000403.1, read as the reverse complement.
CGCAAGGCCGGCGACGTCATCCCCGAGATTGTCGGACCCGTCGTCCAGCTGCGCGACGGCTCCGAACGCGAGTTCGTGATGCCGACCGAGTGCCCGGCGTGCGGCACCCCGCTGGCCCCCAGCCGCGAGGGTGAGAAGGACGTGCGGTGCCCCAACACCCGCACGTGCCCGTCGCAGCTGCGAGAGCGCCTCACCCACGTCGGCGGGCGCGGAGCGTTCGACATCGAGGTGTTCGGGTGGGAGAGCGCGGTGGCACTGCTCGACGCGCGCGTGCTGACCGACGAGTCCGGATTGTTCGACCTGACCGAGGGCGACCTGATGCAGGTGCCGGCCTTCACCCGCAACCCGACGGCGGCCGAGAAGAAGCAGGGGCTGACCGGGCCGCAGCTGTCGGCCAACGCGGTCTCGCTGCTGGCGAACCTGCAGAAGGCCAAGGAACAGCCGCTGTGGCGCGTGCTGGTGGCGTTGTCGATCCGCCACGTCGGTCCCACGGCAGCGCGTGCGTTGGCCACGGAGTTCGGGTCGATGGAGGCGATCCGTCAGGCCTCGGCCGAGCGGCTCGCCGCAGCCGAGGGCGTCGGGCCCACGATCGCGGAGGCGGTCGTCGACTGGTTCGGTGTCGACTGGCACGTCAACATCGTCGACCGCTGGGCGGCGGCGGGCGTGCGGATGGCCGACGAGCGCGACGACTCGATCGAGCGCACCCTGGAGGGTCTGACCGTCGTGGTGACCGGCTCGCTGGAGAACTACACGCGCGACTCGGTCAAGGAAGCCATCCTCGCTCGTGGCGGCAAGGCCGCCGGTTCGGTGTCGAAGAAGACCGACTACGTGGTGGTCGGCGAGAACGCCGGCTCCAAGGCCGACAAGGCCGAACAGCTCGGCGTCCCCGTCCTCACCGAGGCCCAGTTCGAGGAACTCCTGACCAAGGGCCCGGATTTTGCGGGGTGATGCACCACTTCCCGGCCAGAAACCGGTGCATGAGTCCGCAAAATTTGGGGTGGTTACCCGGTGACGCGGTCGATGATGATCTGGGCGAGGCGGTCGGGGTGCTGGGTGGGCAGCCAGTGGGAGGCGCCCTCGATGACCTCGAACGTGTAGGGGCCGGTCACGTACTGCTCGCACAGCTCGGCGCCCTTGCGACCCAGTGCGACGTCGCCGTCGCTCCACACGTAGGTCGTGGGCACCGACACCCGGCGCATGTCGCCCTTCTTGACCAACGGCATCGAGCGGTACCAGCCCAGACCGCCGAGCAGGGCACCGTCGTCGACGATCTGCTTGAGGTACAGGTCGACCTCCTCGTGCGTCATCCCGGCGTTCCGCAAGAACTTGCGCGCCAGCTTCGGATTCGACAACAGCCTGGTCGGTAGGCCGGGGATCTGGAACATCGCCATGTAGTAGGACTTGACGCCCTGGCTGCTGGTGAGCATCGACTTGAGGAACGCGGCCGGATGCGGCACTGACACCGCCGTCAGCGACCGCACCGACTCGGGGTGGGTCCCCGCGATGCCCCACGCCACGGCAGCACCCCAGTCGTGACCGACGACGTGGACGGGCTGGCCGATCTTGTCCACCAACGCCTGGATGTCCTCGACCAGCTCAGCACCGCGGTAGCCGAACCGCGACCTCGGCCGAGCACGAGGGGCATAACCGCGCTGGTCGACCGCATACGTGCGCAGTCCGGCTGCGTTCAGGCGCTCGGCGACGGCGTTCCACGACGCCGCGCGCTCGGGGAAGCCGTGCAGCAGCACGACGGGCGCCCCGTCCTCGGGTCCGGAGTCGATGACGTCGAACGTGTAGGGGCCGCGGGAGTACTCGGTGATGCGCGCCATGACCACATCGTCGCAGGTCATCGGCGGTTCGGCTAGGGCGGTGGCTGCCGACTAGGATGGTCCGGTCACCCATCGACAGGAGTCTGCGTTGTCGTCCGGAATCTCCCGCGCCGACGTCGAGCACCTGGCCGGACTGGCTCGCATCGAGCTGTCCGACGCCGAGCTCGACCGTCTGGCTGCGGACCTGCCCGCCATCCTCGAGCACGTCGCCACGGTCCAAGAATGCGTGAGCCGCCAAGCCGACGACGATGTCCCGGCGATGAGCCATCCGCTGCCGGTCGACAACGTGTTCCGTCCGGACGAGGTGCAGCCCTGCTTGTCGCCGGAGGACGCGTTGGCCGGGGCTCCTGCCTCCGATCAGCAGCGCTTCCTGGTCCCCAAGATCCTCGGGGAGGACTGACATGAGCGAGCTGACCCGGCTGACTGCCGATCAGGCGGCGCAGGCGATCGCCGCCGGCCAGACCTCGTCGGTCGAGCTGACCCGTGCGCTGCTGGACCGCATCGATGCCGTCGACGGCGCCGTGAACGCCTTCCTGCACGTCGACACCGACGGCGCACTCGCCGCGGCCGAGGCCGCGGACGCCCAGCGTGCCGCCGGCGACGCGACGTACCTGACCGGTGTCCCGATCGCGGTCAAGGACGTCTTCACGACCATCGGACAGCCCACCACGTGCGGGTCGCGGATCCTGGAGGGTTGGCTGCCCCCGTACGACGCCACCGTCGTGGCCAAGCTGCGCGTCGCCGGACTGCCGATCCTGGGCAAGACGAACATGGACGAGTTCGCGATGGGCTCCTCCACCGAGCACTCGGCGTACGGTCCCACGCGCAACCCGTGGGACCTGGCACGCATCCCGGGTGGTTCCGGCGGTGGATCGGCCGCCGCGGTGGCGGCCTTCGAGGCCCCGCTCGCACTCGGCACCGACACCGGGGGCTCGATTCGCCAGCCCGGCGCCCTCACCGGGACCGTCGGCGTCAAGCCGACGTACGGCGGTGTCAGCCGGTACGGACTGGTCGCGATGGCCAGCAGCCTGGACCAGGCCGGCCCCGTCACGCGGACCGTGCTCGACGCGGCACTGCTGCACGAGGTCATCGGTGGGCACGACCCGCTCGACTCCACCAGCATCGACGCCCCCGTACCGGCGGTCGTCGCGGCTGCCCGACGCGCCGACGTCAAGGGGCTGAGGATTGGTCTGGTCCGCGAGCTGCAGGGCGAGGGATGCGAATCGGGTGTCCAGGCCCGCTTCGACGAGGCCGTGCAGCTGCTGACCGAGGCCGGCGCCGAGGTCGTCGAGGTGTCGTGCCCGAGCTTCGTGCACGGCATCGCCGCGTACTACCTGGTCATGCCCAGTGAAGCCAGCAGCAATCTGGCACGCTTCGACGCGATGCGTTACGGCTTGCGCGTCGCGCCCGAGGGTGTCGACGACCCGAGCGCCGAGCAAGTCATGGCCGCGACCCGCGACGCCGGTTTCGGCGACGAGGTCAAGCGCCGCATCATCCTGGGCACGTACGCGTTGTCCAGCGGCTACTACGACGCGTACTACGGCTCGGCCCAGAAGGTGCGCACGTTGATCGCGCGCGACTTCGCTGCTGCGTTCGAGCAGGTCGACCTGCTGGTCTCGCCGACCTCGCCGGTGACGGCTTGGCCGCTGGGGGACAAGTCCGACGACCCACTGGCGATGTACCTGGCCGATGTCGCGACCATCCCGGCGAACCTGGCCGGTGTTCCGGGTCTGTCCCTGCCGATCGGTCTGGCGCCTGTCGCCAACGGTGCGGCCGGCGCCGCAGACGCGCTGCCCGTCGGCATGCAGTTCCTGGCCCCGGCCACGGCCGACGACCGCCTGTACAACGCGGCCGCGGCGCTCGAGCGGTTGCTGGAGGATCGCTGGGGTGGGCCGCTGCTGGACCGAGCGCCGACGCTGGAAGGAGCGGCCCGATGAGCGACACCCTGGTGCCCTTCGACGAGGCCATCACGCGGTACGACCCGGTCATGGGTCTGGAGGTCCACGTCGAGCTCAACACCGCGACCAAGATGTTCTGCGGTTGCCCGACCGAGTTCGGCGCCGAACCCAACACGCAGACCTGCCCGGTGTGCCTCGCGCTGCCCGGCGCGTTGCCCGTGGTCAACGCCAAGGCGGTCGAGTCCGCGATCCGTATCGGTCTGGCGCTGAACTGCCAGATCGCCGAGTACTGCCGGTTCGCCCGCAAGAACTACTTCTATCCGGACATGCCCAAGAACTTCCAGACGTCGCAGTACGACGAACCCATCGCGTTCGACGGCTGGACCGACGTCGAGGTCACCGACGACGACGGGACCAGCGAGACGTTCCGCATCGAGATCGAACGAGCCCACATGGAGGAGGACACCGGCAAGTCGCTGCACGTGGGCGGCTCGACCGGTCGCATCCACGGCGCCGACTACTCGCTGGTCGACTACAACCGCGCGGGCATCCCGTTGATCGAGATCGTCACCCGCACGATCGAGGTCCCCGCACACAAGGCGCCGGCGGTGGCACGTGCCTACGTCAACCACCTGCGTGACCTGATCGGGGGGCTGGGCGTCTCGGACGTGCGGATGGACCAAGGTTCGCTGCGCGCCGACGTCAACCTGTCGCTCAAGCCCAAGGGTTCGGATCAGCTGGGCATCCGCTCGGAGACCAAGAACGTCAACTCCTTCCGGTCCGTCGAGCGTGCGGTGCGCTACGAGGTGTCGCGCCACGCGGCGATCCTCGACGCGGGGGAGAAGGTCGTGCAGGAGACTCGACACTTCCACGAGTCCGACGGTTCGACGTCATCAGGTCGAGAGAAGAGCGACGCCGACGACTACCGCTACTTCCCCGAGCCCGATCTGGCTCCGGTCTCGCCGTCGCGCGAGTGGGTCGAGCAGCTGCGCGCCACGCTGCCGGAGCCGCCGGCTCAGCGACGCGCCCGACTCCAGGCCGAGTGGGGCTTCAGCGACCTGGACATGCGCGACACGATCGGTGCCGGTGCGCTCGACCTGGTCGCCGCCACGATCGAGGCGGGGGCCTCACCGCAGTCGGCTCGCAAGTGGTGGCTCGGTGAGCTGGCTCGTCGGGCCAACGAGGACGGAGTCGATCTCGACGCGCTGGCCATCACGCCCGCACAGGTCGCCGGCATCCAGGTGCTGATCGACGCCGGCCGGATCAACGACAAGCTCGCGCGGCAGGTGTTCGACGGCGTCATCGCCGGTGAGGGCACACCCGAGGAGGTCGTCACCGCACGTGGACTCGAAGTCGTGTCGGACGACGGTGCGCTGGGTGCTGCGGTCGATCAGGCCATCGCGGACGATCCGGACGCGGCCCAGAAGATCCGCGACGGCAAGCACCAGGCGGTCGGTGCGTTGATCGGTTCGGTGATGAAGCAGATGCGGGGTCAGGCCGATGCCGGTCGCGTCCGTGAGCTGATCCTTGAGCGCCTCACCTGACGCGGCCCCCGGATAGAGTCTCAGCATGGCGCGGAAGAAGAAGCCGACCATCGCGGTGGTGACCGACTCCACCGCGTCGCTGGATCCTGTCGACGCCGAACGAGCCGGTATCGAGGTCGTCCCCCTCAAGGTCATCATCGGCGCGGAGACGTTCGTCGAGGGCCAGGACCTGACCTCCGACATGATCGCGAAGGCGCTCGCGGAGTTCGTCCCGGTGAGCACGTCCCGGCCGACGCCGGAGGAGTTCTTCGACGTGTATGAGGCGTTGGCGAAGGCCGGCGCGACCGAGATCGTCTCGGTGCACCTGAGCGCCAAGATGTCCGGCACGATCGACTCGGCCCGACTGGCGGCCAAGCGCTGCTCGGTCCCGGTCACGGTGGTCGACACGCAGCAGGTCGGTGTCGGCGTGGGCTTCGCCGCGGGCGCGGCTGCTCGCGCGCGGGCCGGCGGTGGCGGCGTCAAGGAGATCGTCGAGGCGGCCGAGAACGCAGCACGCGCCACGACGGTGACGCTGTACGTCGACACGCTGGAGTACCTGCGGCGCGGCGGTCGGGTGGGCGCGGCAGCCGCGCTGATCGGGTCGGCGTTGGCCGTCAAGCCGATCCTGACGCTCAAGGACGGCCTGGTCGTGCCGTTGGAGAAGGTGCGCACCTCCGCCAAGGCGCTCGCGCGGTTGGAGGCTCTGGCGGTCGAGGCCGCCCAGGCGTGCGAAGGAGACTTCCAGATCGGCATCCAGCACCTGGCGGCCGAGTCCGTCGCGCAACAGGTCGCCGACCGGCTCGCCACCGCTCTCGACCTCGAGTCGGTTCCCGTCGACGAGGTCGGCGCCGCGATCGGAGCCCACGTGGGCCCCGGGATGGTCTCGATCACCGTCACGCCTGTCACTTGAACACCATGAGCTCATGGTGTTCACGCACTCCTCATGGCTTGCAGGCCATGGGGAGTGCGTGAAGACCGTGGTCGGCTGACGGCTGTCCACAGGGGGTGGTGCGTTGCGACGTTGTCCACAGGCCGACGGCGTGTGGTAGCGGAGGGGCCCGGCCCGTTCCTAGCGTCGGCGTATGGCCAAGGATGTCGAACCGCAAGAGACACGTGCTGAGATCGCGCGACGTCGGGTGGCGCAACTGGCTGCAGCATTCGACGCCGATTTGCCCCCCGCTGCTGACGAGCCCGATGAACCTCGTGAGGTAACACGACGGATCGTCGGTTCCGCCCACCTGCGGGTCATCGTCGCGGTCGGCACCGCGGCCGCCGTGCTGCTGGCCTGGTTCCTGCTCGCGCAGCGACCCGAGACGGCCGAACCGATCGCGGAGGTCGGCTTCGCGGAGCAACCGTCTGCGGGGCCCACGGCCGGCGAAGAACTCGTCGTCGACGTGATCGGCAAGGTCAAGAGGCCTGGCATCGTCACGGTGCCGAGCGGGTCGCGGGTCTACGAAGCCGTCGAAGCGGCCGGTGGTGTCAGCAATTCGAAGGTCGACACCTCGGGCCTCAACATGGCCAGGCTGTTGGAGGACGGCGAACAGATCGTGGTCGGCGAGCCGCCCGAGAGCGCGGCTGACGGTGCCGGCACCGGCAAGATCAACCTCAACCGTGCGTCGGTCGACGAGCTCGACACCTTGCCGGGCGTGGGACCGGTGACGGCGCAGTCCATCGTGGACTGGCGCGCCGAGCACGGCCGATTCCGATCCGTCGACGACCTGCTCGACGTCACCGGCATCGGCGAGAAGACGTTGGCCGACCTGCGCGACCTCGTCACGGTCTGACCGCGTGGACCTCAGGCTGGTGCCGGCCGCCGTCATGGCCTGGGCCGGCGCAGCGTGGTGGACCGAGGCTCCGTCGACCTGGTCGATCACCTGCGCCGTGGTGATGGTGCTGGCCGCCTGCGGCGTCAGACGTCACGTGTGGATCGCGCTGTCGCTGGTGCTGGTCGCCTCCGTCGCCACGTCGTGTGCGTGGCGGATCGCTCGTGTCGAGTCGTCACCCGTCACCGGTGCAGCCGTCCAGCGCTCGACGGTGGACCTGGAGCTGCACGTGCGGCGGGACGCGTTCGTGTTCGACCACCACGGCACGACGCAGGCGGTCGTCAGCGTCACGGTGAAACGGATGCGCCTCGACGGCGTGTCGATGTCGGTCGACGTGCCGGCGACGGCGTTCGTGGAGGACTCCGGAGCGGACCTGACCGTCGGTCGCTCGTTCGTGGCCGTCGGGCGACTGGAACCGGCCGACTCCCGACAGGAAGCCGCCGTGATCGACGTCGTCCGGCGAACCCCCGCTGAGGCGGGAGCGTGGGTCTGGCGGGCCGCCGACCGGGTGCGTGCCGGCGTGCGGACCGCCGTTGCGCCGCTGCCCGAGGGTCCGCGGGCGTTGTTGCCCGCACTGGTCGACGGCGATCGCGCTGCCGTCGACGAGGCGATGGAACGAGACT
>DATMSF010000402.1:0-2159 GCA_035565535.1 Aeromicrobium sp. | reverse complement strand
GCCGAACGCGCCGAGGAAGAACACGACACCCAGCAGCAGCATCAGGTCGGGGCGTCCACGCACGTAGCGCACGCCTTCGCGGATCGCTCCTCGTCCGCGCGGGGCCCGTTCACCGATGATCAGCTCCGAAGGATCGATGATGCGCAGGCTCAGCAGCACGAAGCCGTAGCTGATTGCGTTGCCCAAGATGACCCAACCCGTGGCATCGACACCCGAGCCGAGCGCCGCGATCATCAGGCCGGCGACGGCCGGACCGACCAACCGCCCGGCGTTGAACGAGGCGGAGTTCAAGGCGACGGCATTGCTGAGCAGGTGGGGTTCGACCATCTCGGCGACGAACGACTGCCGCACCGGCGCCTCGAACGCGCGGGCGACACCGAACAGGAAGGCCAACAGGTAGACGTGCCAGTCCTGCGCGACGCCGGCGACGGCCAGGACGCCGAGGATCGCCGACGGCACGGCCATGCCGACCTGCAGCCAGCTCATCCAGGTGCGCTTGTCGAACTTGTCGGCCAGCGCCCCGGCGACGGGCGAGAACATCAGCGACGGCAGCATCTGGGCCGCGATGGCCGCCCCGACGGCCGAGCCGCTGCCCGTCAGCTGCAGGATCAGCCAGGTCTGGGCGGTGTTCTGCAGCCAGGTGCCGACGTTCGACAACAGCGAGCCGGTGGCGTAGACGCGGTAGTTACGGACGGACAGGGCGGCGAAGGTCGTGCTCATTCGGCCTCCGCCAATCGTTGCAGCAGCGCCGCTGCGTCACGCAAGATCTTGCGCTCCTCAGCGGTCAGGTGCGCCAGCTGCTCGTGGAGCCAGGCGTCGCGCCGTTCGCGCTCGGCTGCCAGCGCGGCGGCACCCTTCGGTGAGATCGTCACGATCGACTGTCGTCCATCGTCGGGGTGCGGCGACCGCTCGATGAATCCCAGGTCGGCCAACCCGTTCAGCGTTCGCGTCATCGACGGCGGTTGCACGCGCTCGTACACCGCAACCTGGCTGGGCGTCGGTAGGCCCAGCTGGTGAATCGCCCCCAGTGCCGACAGCTGCGACGCAGTCAACTCCGAACGCCGCTCTTGTCGAAGTCGACGGTTGAGCCGGGCGACGGCGCGAGCGAGGAGGTGAGAATCAGAAGGCATCAAGTCGTTAGCATAACAAATTAGTCTGGCTAACGAAAATCGATGGATCGCTCAGGAGACGCCGAAGGCCCGGACCTGTCGACGGTCCGGGCCTTCGGGGAGCGGTGGTACAGGCGTCAGGCCTTGCCCTGAGCCAGGGCACCGAGCAGATCGCGGTTGAGGCGCGCGATGTTGCTCAGCGGAATCTCCTTGGGGCAGGCCGCCGTGCACTCGCCGATGTTGGTGCACGAACCGAAACCTTCGTGATCGTGCTGCTTGACCATCTCGACGACTCGCGAGTCACGCTCCGGCTGGCCCTGCGGCAGCAGCCCCAGGTGGGTGATCTTGGCCGCCGTGAACAACATGGCCGAGCCATTCGGACAGGCCGCGACGCAAGCGCCGCAACCGATGCACGTGGCCGACTCGAACGCATGGTCCGCATCGTCCTTGGGCACCGGAAGGCTGTTGGCGTCCTGGGCCGAGCCGGTCGGCGCCGAGATGAAGCCGCCGGCCTGGATGATCCGGTCGAACGACGAACGATCGACGACCAGGTCCTTGATCACCGGGAAAGCGCCGGCACGCCACGGCTCGACGTCGATGACGGCCTCGTCCTCGAACGATCGCATGTGCAGCTGGCACGTCGTGGTGACCTCGGGGCCGTGCGCGATGCCGTTGATCACGACACCACACATGCCGCAGATGCCCTCGCGGCAGTCGTGATCGAAGGCGATCGGCTCGTCTCCGGCCAGCGTCAGCTGCTCGTTGAGCACGTCGAGCATCTCCAGGAAGCTCATGTCGCGCGACACGTCCTCGACGCGGTAGGTGACCATCTTGCCCTTGCTCGTGGCGTTCTTCTGTCGCCACACCCGCACTGTGATGTTCACTTGTAAGACCTTGCCTTCATCTCGATGAACTCGTACTCGAGCTTTTCCTTGTGCAGCGTGGGCTGCTCCTCGCCGTACTCCCAGGCCGCGACGTAGGCGAACTGGTCGTCGTGACGCAGCGCCTCACCGTCCTCGGTCTGGCTCTCGGCGCGGAAGTGACCGCCGC
>DATMSF010000401.1:0-9047 GCA_035565535.1 Aeromicrobium sp. | reverse complement strand
AGCCCTCGAGGCAGCGACCTGACCCAGGCGGCCGCGAGTGCGACCTCGAGTGCCTCCATCAGCGCGCCGTCCGACGCCTCCGGATCGGCCAGCAGTAGGTTCTCACGCACCGTCCCGGCGAACACGTGGACCTCCTGGGAGACCACGCTGATGAAGCGACGAACCTCCGACTCGTCGACGCCGTGCAGATCCTGACCACCGAGCGTGACCATCCCACCTGCCGGGCGCAGCGCGGCCGACGCGATTGCTCCGAGCGTCGTCTTGCCGGCTCCGGTGGCCCCGACGACCGCGATCTGACGCCCGGGATCGACGGTCAGCGACACCGGTTCGAGCACGGTGCGTCCCGGTTCGTACTCGTGACGGACGTCGCTCAGCTGCAGGACGGGTCGCTCACCGGGGTCGATCGACCCGGGCTCCGGCGCCGGAAGCTCCGCGACGCCGACGATGCGGGTCAGGGCGGCGCCGGCCGACTGCACCGTGTCGAACAAGAACAGCAGGGCACCGATCGGGTTGAACAATCGATGGAAGAACAACGCCGCAGCCGTCGCCTCGCCGATCGTCGCCACACCCGCGCGCACCGTGAGGAAACCGGCCGTCAGGATCGACGCCATGCCCACCAGCTCGGACATGTTCATCCGGAAGCCGAACCGGGTGTACATGTAGAACGCGTCGAGTGCGACGTCGACCGCTCGTCCGGAGGTGGTCTCAATGCGCTGCAGCGCATCGTGTTCTCGGGCGAAGGCTCGCAGGGTCGCGGCGCCTCGCACCCCGGTCACGAGGGCTTCGGCTCGTTCGCCCTGGGCGATGCGTTCCTGACGGTACAGCGGCGCCGAGCGGGGCAGGTACCAGCGGACGGCGTACGTGTAGGCCGGCGCGGCCACGAGCCCGGCCAGCCCCAGACGCCAGTCCAGGGTGAACAGTCCACCGATCGTGAAGATCAAGGTGGTGATCGAGGACAACGTGGCCGGCACCGCCTCGTCCAGCGACTCGGTCACCTGGCGGACGTCGTCGCCGACGCGCGACACGACGTCGCCGACGCCGGCCTCCTCGATGCGGGCGGACTTCAGGCGGAGTGCTCGATCCAGGACGCTCTCACGCAGCGACGCCAGCGCCGGTGCCACGGCACGGGCCAGTGCCGCGGTCGACACGGCCGTCGCCACTGCAGCGATCAGGGCGGAGACCACGATGACGACCACGGTCTCGGCCAGCGTGCGGCGATCGCCGCCGGCGTCGACGGTGTCGACGATGCGACCGATCATCACGATCGGGACCAGACCGGCGAGGCCCGCGAGCACGAACGCCGCAACCGTGGCGGCCGCCCATCGGCGTTGTGCACGCAGCAGTCGTCGCGCCACCCGCACGGTCGTGCGGGCGTCGGCCACCGGCAGGAGTCGTCGCTGATTCATCGCAGCACCGCCTGCGAGTAGCGGTCGTCGGACAGCAGCTCCTCGTGACGACCTTCGAGCACGACGTGTCCTGCCGCCACGACCACGACGCGATCGGCGGCCTGCAGCAGTGCCGGACTGCTGGTGATGATCACCGTGGTGCGTCCCGGCCGCCGACGAAGCGCGGTCAGTCCGTCGGCGATCACCTGCTCGGTGACCGCGTCGACGGCACTGGTCGGATCGTGGAGGACCAGGATCGGCGCGTCGACTCCGAGGGCCCGTGCGAGCGCGAGGCGTTGGCGTTGGCCACCGGACAGGGTCGTCCCGTCGGTACGCACAAGACGGTCCAGGCCGTCGGGGTGCAATCCGACGACCTCGTCGGCGGCCGAGGCGCGCAGCACGGCGTCGAGCTGCTCCTTGGGCAGGGAACCGGCGGGGTCGGCGATCGACCGCAGCGTCCCCTCCGGCATCGAGGTGTGGTGCGGCGCGACCGTCAGCGATGCACGCCGTGCTGCCAGGCTCAGCTCGACCAGCTCGACGCCACCGAGGGTGATCGTGCCCGCTTCAGGTGACCGTTCGGCGGCCAACGCGCTCAGCAGCCGGTCGGCGTCCGCGGGGTCATCGATGACGAGCGCCAGCACCTCACCGTCGCGCGTGTGCAGGTCGAGCCCGGACAACGACCCCAGCGTGGCGGCGTCGAACGACAACGACGTCGTGACTCCGGGGTCGCCATGACCCGAGGCGATGAGGTGTGGTGTCGACAAGAACGCCACCAAGCGGTTCGCGGCCGCACGAGCGCCGGCGAACTGGGCGCTGAAGTCGCCGAGCGCGCGGATCGGCTCGGCCAGGAACTGGGTCAGCCCGACGATCGCGATCAGCTCGCCGAGCGTGATCTTCCCGTCGAGCGCCGCGACGCCGGCCACCCAGCTGACGGCGGCGAGCAGGCCCATGCTCAATCCGGTCGTCAGGCCGCTGAGCTGGCCCCATGATCCGGCCAGATCGATCGTGGCGCCTGCGGCGGCACGGCTGGCCCGCCGGTACCGGGCCTGGGCGACGTCCTCGCCGCCGATGCCCTTGAGCGGACGCAGCCCCGAGATCAGATCGGCTGCCAATCCCGTCGCGGCTGCCGTGGTTTCCTGCTGGAGTGCCGTCCGCCGGGCCACGATGGGCGAGATCACCTGGATCAGCGCCAGCACGGTCGGCACGCCGAGCAGGACGAGCAGTCCGACCGTCAGGTCCACCTGCAGCAGGTAGGCCGCGACGACGATGATGCTCGTCAACGAGGCGATCGTGAACCCCAGCTGTCGCAGGACCGTCGGCACCAGATCGGCGTCGGAGGTCGCGAGCGACTGGATCTCACCGGGCAGCAGGTCGGTCCTGGCGCCGCGCGGGTGCAGGGCGTGTCCGGCGACTTCCAGTCGCAAGAGGTGTGACTCGATCTCGATGCTGCGCAGCACGAACCGGCTGCCGAATCGATATCCGCACGCCAGCACGATGAACAGCGCAGCCAGGACGACCAGGGCTTCGAGCAGGTCGGAGGTGCGCCCCGTCGCGATCGCGTGGTCGACCACGAACCCGATCGCGACCGGGACGAGCGTCTCGCACAGCTGCCACAGGATGATCAACGGATAGCCGCAGGCCAGCCGACGACCGTTGCGGCGCACCGTCCGGCGGATCAGCGCCAGTCCGGTGGCCGGAGTCGTCCGTATGACGAGCTGGTCAGGCATGACTGGTCGGCACGACCGTCGGCAGTCCGTCGACGGGGTCGGCGAACACGTGCGCCGAGAGGCCGAAGACGTCCTCGAGCAGTTCCGGATGGAGCACGTCGACGGGGGTTCCTTGCGCGAACACGGCTCCATCTTTCATCACGATCAGATGATCGCTGTAGCGAGCCGCCAGACTCAGGTCGTGCAGCACCATCAGCACGGTGCGGTGGGTGTCGTTGCGCAGCTGGACGACCAGATCGAGGACCTCGACGGCATGGGCCAGGTCCAGGTGCGTCGTGGGCTCGTCGAGCAACAGCAGATCGGTCTGCTGGGCCAGGCTCATCGCGATCCAGGCGCGCTGGCGCTGACCGCCCGACAGCTCTTCGAGCGGTCGATCGGCCAGGTCGCTGATCCCGGTCGATCGCATGACGTCCTCGACGATGTGGTCGTCCTCGGCCGACCACTGGCGGTACCACGGTTGGTGCGGTTGGCGACCACGAGCGACCAGGTCACGAATGACCAGACCCTCGGGCGCTGTGGGGTTCTGCGGCAGGATCGCCAGGCGCTGCGCGATCTGCTTGGCGCGCAGGCTCGTGAGCTCCTCGTCACCGAGGTGGATCTGGCCGGCGGACGGCTTGAGCAGGCGTCCCAGCGTCTTGAGCAGCGTCGACTTGCCGCAGCCGTTGGGGCCGATGATCGTGGTGATCATGCCCGTCGGTACCTCGACGTCGATGCCGTCGAGGACGGGGCGACCGTGATAGCCGGCCACGATGCCGTGAGCACGGATGGCCGTGGAAATCGAACTGATGGTCTCAGACACTCGTACTCCGCAGCTGGGTGACGATCAACAGGAGCAGGCACGGCGCACCGATCACCGAGGTGACGACGCCGGCCGGCAGGGGGAACAACAGGTGCTGGGCGACCAGGTCGGAGCCGGCCAGCATCACGGCACCGATCAGTCCGGCGGCGAACGGTGTCGGACCGGCCGTGCGGAACAGGCGGAGCGCCGCTTGGGGGGCCACGAACGCGACGAAGGCGACGGGGCCGGTGATGGCTGTCGCGATGGACGCGAGGGCGACGGCCAGCAGCAGCGCCCACAGCTCGACGTGGCCGGCCGGCGTGCCGAGGGAGGTGGCGACGTCCCGACCGAGACGGAGCGTCGCGATGGCGCGCGCGAGCGCCAGGCAGGCCAGAGCCCCGACGACGAGCACGGGTCCGATCAGCAGCAGGTCGCCGGCCTTGGCACCGACGACCGAGCCGGTCAGCCAGCGCGCCGCGATTCCGGCGTCGGTGGTGTCCGCGCGGGTCATCATCCACACGATCGCGGCTGCTGCTACCGCGTTGATGCCCAGCCCCACCAGGACTAGGCGCATGCCGTCGAATCCGCCGCGCCACGCCAGGGCGAGCACGAGCGCCGTCGTCGCCAACCCGCCGACCAGGGCCGCCGGCGTCAGGATCGTGGTCGCGGAGGCATCGGAGGGCCCGATCCCGCTGTCGGGATTGGTCACGAAGAACACGGCCACTGCGCCGGCCCCGGTCGTGATGCCGAGGATGTCCGGGCTCGCGATCGGGTTGCGCGTGATGCTCTGCGTCAACGCCCCCGACATGCCGAGGAGGAAACCGATGGCGACGGCGACCGATGTTCGGACGAGTCGGCGGTCGATGATCACCAGGTTCTCGATGCGCGAGCCCTCGCCGCGCAGGGTGGCGACGATGCGGCTCAAGGGGTAATCCAGGGTGCCGGTGACCAACGCGGTCGCCACGATGGCGACGAGGGCGACCAGGGTCGCTGCGGTCGTGACGGCGAATCGTCGGCGGACGACGAATCCGATCGGCCCGATCGAGACACCGGCGGTGCGGCTCACAGCGACACCATCCGCTTCCGACGCGTCAGGCCGATCAGGATCGGCGCACCGATGATCGACATGACGATGCCGGCCTCGAGCTCGCCGTGGAACGCCACGAGGCGTCCGATCGTGTCGGAGACCAGGATCAGGACCGCGCCGATGATGCCGGCGAACGGGACGAGACGACGATAGTCGTGGCCGGTCAGGAGTCGCGCGGCATGCGGGGCCACGAGGCCGAGGAAACCGATCGGACCGCACAGCGCGGT
Source organism: Aeromicrobium sp. (assembly GCA_035565535.1). Taxonomy (GTDB): domain Bacteria; phylum Actinomycetota; class Actinomycetes; order Propionibacteriales; family Nocardioidaceae; genus Aeromicrobium. The sequence goes on along the minus strand of DATMSF010000401.1, from coordinate 3,843 downwards.
CACCGGACCGGCCAGCAAGGTGATGGCGGCGATGCCGATGATGCGGGTGCGGCGCACGTCGTGGCCGAGCGCCTGCGCGACGTCGTCGCCGAGACTCAGTGCGTCGAGAGCAAAACCGTTCGTGACCGACAGCACGAGCCCGATGACGATCATCGGCACGATGACCCACAGCAGGGCAGTGTCGCGATTGTTGATCGAGCCGGCCTCCCAGAACCGGGACGCATCGAGCGCGTCGGAGTCCAGCAGCGTCAGGGCGGTGGTCAGTGAGACGAACAAGGCCGAGGCGGTCGTGCCCAGGATCGCCACCATCACGAGCGCGCCACCGCGCATCGAGCCGAGACCGGCGACGAAGACCAGCACGGTGACGCCGGCCGCGCCGGCCATGGCCGCAGCGACCTGGATCGTCGGATCGCTGATTCCGGTGCTGAAGGCGACAAGGACGACGGCGAAGCCGGCACCGGCGTTGACGCCGAACAGGCCCGGGTCGGCCAGTGGATTGCGGGTGTGGCCCTGCATCAGTGCGCCGGCGACGCCGAGCGCGATCCCGGCCAGGATGCCGATCAGCGTGCGTGGCACCCGCTGGCTGGTGATGACTGTCGCGTTGTCGGAGTCCACCTGGGTGAAGACGGCCGAAAAGACCTCGGACAACGGGATGGAGCGGCTCCCGAACGACAGGCTGGCCAGTACCGCCAACGTCAGCGTGACGAGCAAACCGCAGGTCAGAACCGCCGTGGACGGGGTTGGACGGCGGCCGGCGCGTCGGGGGGTGGGTGTCACCGTTTCCACTAGGTCAGGCTAACCTAACCTCGCGCCGGGCCGATCAGCGGTTCCGCGCCTCGTCATCACGTACCCCGGAGGTTCCATGCGCACGTCCAGTCTTGCCCGTTTCGCCGCCGTCGTGGCCGCCGTCTCGTTGGGCGCCGCCGCGTGCGGTAGCTCCGAGGAGCGCGACGCGCCCGAGTCGAACCAGACCCGCACGATCACCGACACGTATCTGGGTGACGTCGACAACGTCCCGGTCAATCCCGAGCGAGTCGTCGTCCTGTGGCGGACCGGTGCGGAGGTCGTCGACCTGGGTGTCACGCCCGTGGGTCAGCTCGACGGCGAGATCAGCGCCGAGGAGCTGGGAGAGGACACGATGGCCGAGGTCGGTGACGTCCCGGTCGTCGGAACCTACGAAGGTGTCGACATCGAGAAGGTCATCGCGCTCGAACCCGATCTGATCGTCGGCATGGATCACGGCGGCCTGTCCATCGACTACGAGCCGCTGCAGGACGTCGCCGCGACGGTCATCTTCGAGATCGCCGAACCGACCGACGTGTGGGCCAACTACCCGAAGGTCGCCGACGTGCTCGGGCTGACCACCGACTTCGACAAGCGCAATGCCGAGCTCACCGAGGAGCTGAAGCAGGTGGCCACCGAGTACGCCGATGTGCTCGATGGACTCGGCGAGGTCACGTCGGTCGGTGCCGAGTACGACGGCAGCAAGATCTACATCGACACCTCGAAGTCGCTGACCTTCCAGCGCCTGGAGCTGGCGGGCTTCACCTACAACCCGACGTACACCGACAACCCGGCGCGCTACGTCGAGGAGCTGACCACCGAGAACGTGGCGAGCCTGGCCGACCAGGACGTGTTGTTCTACGACGTGGACATCGACCACGAGCCTGCCACGGGTGTCGGCGAAATCTTGGAGCTGGCGTCCTTCAAGCGCTTGCCGGCGGTCCAGAACGGTCGCTTGTTCCCGCTGACGGCCGGAACGTTCTACACGTTCGACGCAGCCCATCAGCAGATCGCCGACATCCGCGCTGCACTGGACGAGCTGCGGAAGCAGGGCTGATCGATGGCGGCCACCGAGGCGACCCCGCAGGCGTACTACCCCGAGTTCGACATCAAGATCCGCGAGCTCCAGGTGCTGCGACGCACCCGCGTGACCCCGCGCATGGTGCGGGTGACCCTCGGTGGCCCCAACCTCGACGGGTTCGAGAGCCATGTGGCCTACGAGCACGTCAAGCTGGTGTTCCCCGATCCGGACACCGGCATCACGCGGTACCCGACCCAGGACGGCGATCATCTGGACTGGCCGCGTCCGTTCCCACCGACGCGGGACTACACGATCCGCCGGTACGACCCCGCGGCGCAGCAGATCGACATCGACTTCGTCGTCCACCCGGGCGGGCGGGCGTCGGAGTGGGCGCAGACGTGTGAGATCGGTTCGACGTTGTGGGTCGCAGGTCCTCGGCCCGATCTGATGATCCCGTCGGCGTTCACCTTCCTGGTCGTCCTGGGTGACGAGACGGCGCTGCCCGCGATCGGTCGCTGGCTGGAGGAGTGGCCCGAGGGCACCCGGGGTGTCGTCGCCGTGGAGATCCACGACGACGAGGAGCGCCAGGATCTTCCCGTCCCGGACGGCGTCACGTTGACCTGGTTGTCACGCGCGGGAGCACCGGCGGGTTCGACCACGTTGCTGGGTGACTTCGCCCGGTCGATCCAGCTACCGACCGACGATCACGTCTACGTCTTCGCCCAGGGCGAGGCCGGCTGCATCAAGCCCGTCCGCACCTGGGCGCGGGCACACGGCTTCGCCAAGGGCAACAGCGACATCGGCGGCTACTGGAGGGTGGGCAAGAAGGGCGAGGTGCCCGCCACCGCCACGGCACGTATCGTGGCCCGCACCAAGCACCGCCTCGATCACCTCCTGGGCCGCGAGCACACGCACTGACCGCCCTTCGGGCAGTCAGCTCGGTTCGGCGTCAGATCCCCGTCGTGTTGCGGGGATAGGCCGCGTTGACGTCGGTCGAGACGTTGACCAGGTACGGCACGCCGCTGGCGAAGGCGCGATCCAGGGCGGGTCCGATCTGGGCCGGGTCGGTGACCAGCTCACCCCCGCCGCCCAGTGCCGTGACGACCTGGTCGTAGCGCGTGTTGGGGGCGAGATCGGCAGCGACGTCGTAGCCGTACAGGAACTGCATCGGCCCCTTCTCCAGCCCCCACGCAGAGTTGTTGCCGACGACCATCACGACGGGCAGATCGTGACGCACCAGGGTGTCGACGTCCATCAACGACATGCCCGCCGCGCCGTCGCCGAACAGCACGACGACCTGGTCGGAGGGCCGGGCGATCCGGGCGGCCATCGCAGCCCCGAGACCGGCGCCGAGACAGCCGTACGGCCCCGGGTCGAGCCAGCCGCCGGGGCGCTTGGGCTCGACGAACTTGCCGGCGAACGACACGAAGTCGCCGCCGTCGCCGATCACGACCGCCGAGTCGTCGAGCCGGGGGAGCAGCTCGCCGTAGATACGGGCCGGATGAATCGGGTCGGCCTCGGCCGTCAGCAGGGCGTTGTCCCGTTCGGTGGCGGCGGCGACCTCGACCTGGAGGTCGCCGAGCCACGCACTCCAGTCGGGCTTGGCGCCCGACGCCGACTGCAGCGCCTCTAGCAGCCCGGAGAGCACGAGCGTCAGGTCACCGGACGCCGAGCCGGCCAGCGTCGCGTGGGACGACACCTGGTCGGGTGAGTCGGCCAGGTGCACGGTCTTGGCCGGAGCGCTGCCGTCCTTGGGTCCGAAGACGCCGTAGGCCAGTCGGAAGTCCAACGGGGTACCGACGACGATGGCCAGGTCGCACTCACCGAACGCCTTCGACCTCGCCTTGGTGACCAGCTGCGGGTGGCCGCCGGGGACGATGCCGCGCCCCATGCCGTTCGCGATGACCGGCACCTGTGTCTCGGTGACGAACGCGAGCGCAGCTTCCTCCGCGCGGTCGGTCCACACGTCGGTACCCAGGACCAGGACCGGGCGCCGGGCGTCGGCGAGCAGTCGCGCGATCGCGGCCAGTGCGTCTGCG
>DATMSF010000400.1:0-17293 GCA_035565535.1 Aeromicrobium sp. | reverse complement strand
GACTACGACCTGCGCCAGGCCAAGTCGGGCGCGCCCACGGCATCGAAGCCCACCGTCGCGACGCAGACGCCCAAGGAGCTGGCGGCGATCATGACGCTGGAGATGATCGCCGGTGCCGAGCCGCTGCCGACGAACCCGAGCAACGATCTGCTCGAGAAGCTGTGGCGCCAGGCCCGCTCGGCGGCCCACCCGGACCGCAATGGTGGTGACCGCTCCCGCTGGGACAAGGTCGAGGACGCCGCCCGGTCACTCGGCCTGCACTAGCTGGTCCGCCGGTCGTCGGCCCGAGGGACGAGGGCGATGACGCTGGGTGGGCTCGCGTAGGCACTGGTTGCGGTGTGCTGTCTGATTTGGGTCGCCTCGAGCGAGGCGACTGGACGGGACTGGCCGGCGGTTGGGTGGTCAGCGGGTGGCGAGGGTCTCGGCCAGCTTGACCAGGGTGCGCACGCTCGCGCCGGTGCCGCCGGCCGGGGTGTAGTCCGACGCGCTGCCGTCGTTGAATGCGGGACCGGCGATGTCCAGGTGCGCCCACGGCACGCCTTCGGGGACGAACTCGCGCAGGAAGGCCGCGGCGAACAGCGTGCCGCCGGCGGACTTGGGATTGTGCTGGCGCAGGTCGGCGACGCTCGACGAACGCACCAGCCCCTGCATCTCCTCGGTGATCGGCAGGTGCCACATCGACTCGCCGGCGTCCTTCGCGGCTTCGAGCACCTGACCGGTGAGCTCGTCGTCGTTGCCCAGCACGCCGGACGTGTAGCTGCCGAGTGCCACGACAGCCGCGCCGGTCAGGGTCGCGACGTCGACGATGCGGTCCGGCTTGGCCTCGCCGGCCAGCGCCAGGCCGTCAGCGAGCACCAGACGGCCCTCGGCGTCGGTGTTGTGCACCTCGACCGTCGACCCGCTGCGCATCGACAGCACGTCGCCGGGGCGCGTCGCCGTGCCGCTGGGCATGTTCTCGGCCAGACAGGCGAACGTGGTGACGGCGATCGGCAGACCGACACGGGCGATCGCGACGGTCGCCGCGACGACGGCCGCGGCCCCGGCCATGTCGCACTTCATGGTCTGCATCGAGCTGCCCGGCTTGATCGACAAGCCGCCGGAGTCGAAGGTGATGCCCTTGCCGACGAGCGCCAGGTGGCTGACGGGCTTCGCGGGGGTGTAGGTCAGCTTCACCAGGCGCGGCGGGGCGTCCGAGCCCTGGCCGACCGCCACGATGCCGCCGCACTTCTCCTTGGCCAGTCGCTTCTCGTCCCACACGCTGACCTTCACGTCGGTCGACGCCAGCGCCTCGATGGCCTGCGCGAACGACGGCGGGCGCAGGTCGCCCGGGGGCGTGTTGACCCAGTCGCGGGCGACGTTGACGGCCTCGGCGACCACCGCGGCGGCGTCCACGGCTGCTGCGGCCGACTTCTGGCGCGCGAACGCCGACAGGATCGCGACCTTGGACAGCTCGACTGGACGGTCCTTCTTCGGCTTCTGGGACTTGAACGACGTGAAGGTGTACGCGCCCAGGTGGACCCCTTCGACGATCGCTGCGACCTCCTCGACACTGGCCGGGTGGAGCGCGAACGCAGCGCTGCCGACTCCCTTCAGCGCCCGCACGGCGCGCCCTGCTGCGCGGCGCAGGTCCTCGGCCGACGGGGTCTCGGGCAGTGCGACGGCCAGCACACGGCCGGCCTTGACCAGCCCGTTCGAGGGCAGCATCGCGACCTGGCCCTTCTCGCCGGTGAATCCGACGAGGTCGAGCAGCTCGCTCAGACCCTCGTGATCGGCGTCGCTTCTGATGCCCAGCACCAGGACGTCGGCGGAGGCGGTCGCGGGCTTGGCAGTGGTCAGACTCACGGTCGGCATGTACCGACTTAATCACATAGGTTGTCCACCATGGATCTGCTGCATTCGCCTCTTCACGACCGGCATGTCGAGCTCGGCGCCAAGTTCTCCGAGTTCGGTGGCTGGGAGATGCCGTTGGAGTACGCCGACGGCGGTGTCCTCGCCGAGCACAAAGCGGTCCGTGAAGCCGTCGGACTGTTCGACGTCAGCCATCTGGGCAAGGCCTTGGTGCGCGGCACCGGGGCGGCAGAATTCGTCAACCGCTGCTTCACCAACGACCTGACCAAGATCGGACCGGGCAAGGCGCAGTACACGCTGTGCTGCGACGACGACGGCGGCACCGTCGACGACCTGATCCAGTACCTGCGCAGCGACTTCGAGGTCTTCCTGATCCCCAACGCCGCCAACACCGCTGCCGTCGTCGCTCGTCTGCAGGACGCTGCGCCCGACGGCATCGAGGTCACCGACCAGCACCGCGACTACGCCGTCCTCGCCGTGCAGGGGCCGCTCAGCGACGAAGTCCTCACCGCCCTGGGGCTCCCGGTCGATCATGACTACATGTCGTTCGCCGAGGCCGAGATCGGCGGCAAGGCGGTCACCGTGTGTCGTACCGGCTACACCGGGGAGCGCGGGTACGAGCTCGTCGTCCCGTCAGCCGATGCGGTCGCGGTGTGGGACGCCGTCGTCGCGGCGGGCGAGCCGTACGGGTTGCGCGCCGCCGGCCTGGGCGCCCGCGACACGCTGCGCACCGAGATGGGCTACCCGCTGCACGGCCACGAGCTGTCACCGGAGATCAGCCCCGTCATGGCGCGCACCGGCTGGGCCGTCGGCTGGCACAAGCCGGAGTTCTGGGGCAAGGCGGCACTGGAGAAGCAGCGGGCCGAGAAGCAGGTCCGGACGCTGCGAGGACTCACGGCACAAGGCCGCGGCATCCCGCGCCCGGGCATGACGGTCTCCGACGAGTCCGGTGCCATCGGCGAAGTCACCTCGGGCACGTTCTCGCCCACCTTGCGCCAAGGCATCGCCCTGGCGCTGCTCGAACCCGGCATCCCCGACGGAGCCACCGTCACGGTCGACGTGCGCGGACGCACCGAACCGTTCACCGTGACCAAACCGCCCTTCGTCCAACCGTCGACCCGCGAGGCGTGAGGAGATTCGCCATGGCATGGATCTGGACGTACGAGAAGGCCGACGGCAGCGTGATCGGCCGCTCCGAGGAGTTCGACAACCGCGGCGACGCCGAGTCCTGGGTCGGTGAGGTGTTCAACGACCTGCTCGCCGACGGCATCGACCAGGTGCGGCTGTTCGACGGCGACACCGAGATCTACGGACCGATGTCCCTGCACCCGTGAGTGGTCAGCTTCGCGGGGTCCCGCCACGGGGAACAGCAGCCTTCGGGAGGCGGAATCGACGCAGCTGGGTGCTGCGCAGCAGGGCGTAGAACCGCACGCCCTTGGTGTGCTCGGCGCCGAACTTGGCGGCGACGGCCTTCTTGACGCCGCGGGTCAACCGCCACGAGTCGATGATCACGACGATGACCGTGGCCATCCACAAGGCATTGGTGGCCTGAGCCGCCCAGCTGCCGGTACCCGTGCGGGTACCGACCAGCGAGAGCGCCAGGATGAGCACCAGGATCGGGAGCAGGAACTCGCCGAAGTTCCACCGCGTGTCGACCAGATCACGCACGTAGCGGCGCACGGGGCCCTGGTCGCGCGCCGGCAGGTACTTGCCCTCGCCGGCGTTGATCGCCTCCTGCTGCTTGCGGCGGATCTCGGCGCGCGCCTTGCGCTGCCGCTCAGCCTGTTCCTTGCGCGTCAGCGGACGCTTCATCTCGGCCTTGCGGGCCGCCTCTGCCTCGCGTCGGCTGGGCGTGGGGCGGCCCTTGCCGCCGGTGGTTCCGCTGTCGTCCGTCACGACTTCACCCTACAAGTCACAGCCGTCGGCACGGCCCGCACCCGTACCATGGCGCCATGACCATCTGGCAGCGGATCGTGCGATTCTTCCGGTCGCTGTTCACGCGCGAGGACGACATGGCCGCACTGAGCGAACGGCTCGACGAGACCTACCGCCAGCAGAACCAGCTGCTGCAACAGGTGCGCCGCGGATACGCCGACGTCGACACCAGCCGCAAGCGCGTCGAGCTGCAGCTGAACCAGCTGCGCCTGCAGGAATCGCAGCTCGCCGACGAAGCGCGCGAAGCCGTCGCGCGAGGCGACGACGACGCAGCCCGCCGGGCGCTGGGCCAGAAGCTCGCACTGGAGAAGGCCGAGGCCGAGCTGGTCGAACGCCATGCCGCGCTCGAGGCCGAACAGGACCGACTCCGGACGTCGGTGATGAAGATCGAGAGCGACATCGACGCGTTCCGGGTCCGCAAGGACACCCTCAACGCCCGCCGTGTGGCAGCAACCGCCCGCCACGAGATCAACAGCGCCACCAAGGGCATTCGAGCAGCAGGCAGCGAGGTCGGCCAGGCGATGACGGCGGCAGAGCGGCGCACCCGAGAGCTCGAGGCGACCGCCGACGCAGTCGACGAGCTGGTCGCCGAAGGCGTCGTCTCCCACGTCGGAGAGGACCCGCGCGAGGTCGAGCTGCGTCGCTGGGAGGCCGAGGCAGCCGAGATCGAGCAGCAGCTCGAACAGCTGCACGGCAAGGACGCCTGACGATGGCGCGCACCCGGTTCCGCAGCGACAGGGGACTGACGCTGCGCATGGGCGGCGTCAGCCTGGGGCTGGGGCTGCTCTACGTCGCGTTCGGGGTGTTCCTGATCCAGGGGCTGGGCCTGGGAGCCGTCGGCCTGGTCATCGTGCTGGCCATGTCGTGGGGCCAGTGGTACTTCTCCGACACGCTCGCGTTGAAGTCGATGGGCGCCCGCGAAGTCGCTCCCGAGCAGGCGCCGGAGCTTCACGCCATGATCGACCGGCTGTGTGCGCTGGCCGACATGAAGAAACCGCGCGTCGCGGTCGCGGTCACCGACATGCCCAACGCCTTCGCCACGGGCCGGTCGCCCAACCACTCCTCGGTCTGCGTCACGACCGGCATCCTGCAGCGGCTCGATGCCGATGAGCTCGAAGGTGTGCTGTCGCACGAGCTGGCGCACGTGGCGAACCGTGACGTCACGGTCATGACGGTCGCGTCGTCGTTGGGTCTGCTGGCCGGCTTCATCACCCGCTGGGGCCTGTACTTCGGCGGTGGGCGTCGCGACCGCAACAGCGGCGCGGCCTTTCTGCTGGTGTTCGTCGTCAGCATGGTGGTCTACTTCGTCAGCTTCGTGCTGACGCGGTCGTTGTCGCGGTACCGCGAGCTGAGTGCGGACCGCAGCGGCGCCTACCTGACCGGACGCCCGTCGAAGCTGGCGTCGGCGCTGGTCAAGATCTCCGGCGACATGGCGCGGATCCCCAACAGCGACCTGCGAGAGGGCCAGGCGATCAGTGCGTTCTTCTTCGCACCGGCCATCAGCAGGGAGTCGATCGGCGCGCTGTTCTCGACGCATCCGCCGTTGCAGCAGCGGCTGGACCAGCTGGCCCGGGTCGGCGCGGAGCTGTCCGAACCGATCTGAGTAGGTTCTGTCCATGGGCATGTTCGACTGGGTCCTGGGGCGCACCCGACCACCCGCGGCCGACCTGGACGCCTTGTTCGCGGTGCCGCAGGCTGCCGTCACCTTGCAGCTGCAGGGCTTCACGCCGACGGGTCAGGGCGCAGTCTGCTACCGCAGCGGGGAAGGCGCGGCGTTCGCCGCCGCGGAGACGCAGGCCGAGCAGCTGGTCGCCACCGACGGATCGACCGTCGCCAGGACCGACGACTCGTACGGATTTCGTTGGCTCTCGGTCACCCGGCCGACGCCGGACGTCTCCGGACTGGTGACCGACGTGCACGCCGTCAACACGTCGTTGCGCGACGCCGGCTTCGACCAGGCGCTGCTGTGCTCGACGGTCGGGTTCACCACACCCGCCGCTGGCCCGATGGCGCTGGTCTACGCCTACAAGCGCGGCACCTTCTATCCGTTCGTGCCGATCGGTCCGAGCAAGCGCGACAACGCCACCGAGCTGCAGATCCGAGGCCTCGTCGCCGAGGACCTCGCAGTCGAGCCCGAGCTGGCCAACTGGTTCGCGATCTGGGGCGCTCCCGGCCTGTAGAAGTCCCGGTGCTGCCGATAGGTTGGGAGCGTGGCATTCGAGAACCTGACCCGTGACCAGATCCAGGCCCTGCTCGACGAGCAGCAGGCCGGCTACACGCGACTGCTCGAAGCCGGGCTGAAGCTCGACCTGACGCGCGGCAAGCCCGCGCCCGAACAGCTGGACCTGTCGAACCAGCTGCTGACGCTCCCGGGCGAGGACTTCACCTCCGCCGACGGCACCGACACCCGCAACTACGGCGGGCTGAACGGGCTGCCACAGCTGCGTGAGATATTCGCACCGATCCTGCAGGCGCCGGTCGACCAGATCGTCGCCGGTGACAACGCGAGCCTGGCGATGATGCACGACAACCTGGTGTTCGCGCTGCTGCACGGCACCGTCGACTCGCCGAAGCCGTGGGCGCAGGAGCCCTCGGTCAAGTTCATCTGCCCCGTGCCCGGCTACGACCGGCACTTCGCACTGACCGAGTCGTACGGCATCGAGATGATCCCGGTCGACCTGCACGACGACGGCCCCGATGTCGAGCAGGTGCGTGAGCTGGTCGCCGATCCGGCCGTCAAGGGCATGTGGCTGGTGCCCACGTACGGCAACCCCAGTGGCGCCGTTGTCAGCGAGGCTGTCGCCGCCGAGCTGGCCGCCTTGTCGACCGCTGCCCCCGACTTCCGGATCTTCTGGGACAACGCGTACGCCGTGCACCACCTGACCGAGGAGCACACCAAGACCGCCGACATCATCGGTCTGTGCTCGGCGTCGGGTCACCCCAACCGACCCGTGGTGTTCGCATCCACGTCGAAGATCACGTTCGCCGGCGCGGGCGTGGGGTTCTTCGCCTCGTCGACCGACAACGTCCAGTGGTACCTGCAGCACCTGTCGAAGCGCACGATCGGTCCGGACAAGGTCAACCAGCTGCGGCACGCCCGTCTGCTGGGTTCGACCGAGGGGGTCCATGCGCTGATGGACCGCCACCGCGCGATCCTCGCTCCGAAGTTCGACCAGGTCACCTCGACGCTGCGCGAGCGGCTGGGCGACTACGGGGTCGCGACCTGGACCGAACCCAAGGGTGGCTACTTCGTCAGCCTCGACGTCGTCGACGGCACAGCGTCCCGAGTCGTCGAGCTGGTCAAGGCCGCCGGTGTCGCGATGACGCCGGCCGGCGCCTCGTTCCCGTACGGCAAGGACCCCCGCGACCGCAACATCCGCATCGCGCCGTCGTACCCGTCGCCGCAGGAGCTGGCCACGGCGATCGACGTGCTCGCCACCTGCGTGCTGATCGCCGCGGCCGAGAAGGCGCTGGCCTGATCCCGCGCGGCTCGGCAGGTCGGCGATGAGAGTTCTGGTCGCACCCGACTCGTTCGGGGGCACCCTGTCCGCACCCGAGGCTGCTCGCGCAATCGTCGCAGGCTGGCAGCGGCAGGCACCCGCCGACGAGCTGATCACCGCGCCCATGGCCGACGGCGGTCCCGGGTTCGTCGACGTGCTGCACGAGTCGATCGGGGGAGAGCTGGCGGTCCAGACCGTGGCAGGGCCGTACGGTGAGCCGGTGCCGGTGACCTGGCTGAAGGACGGCGCGACGGCGTACATCGAGAGCGCGCAGGCGTGCGGGCTGCACCTGAGTGACCGTCGCGACCCGCTCGTCGCGTCGACGTCCGGAGTCGGTCAGCTCGTCGGCGCCGCAGTCGACGCCGGCGCCCGCCGCATCGTCGTCGGACTCGGCGGCAGCGCCACGAACGACGCAGGAGCGGGCTTCCTGGCTGCACTCGGCGCAACGGCCGACGTGCCGCTCGACGCCGGTCCGGAGGGCATGGCCGGGGTGACCGACGTCGACGTGACGCCGGCGCGACTCCGGCTGAGTGGGGTCGAGCTGGTCGTCGCCTCCGACGTGACCTCGACCCTGCTCGGCATGTTCGGCGCCACCAAGACGTTCGGGCCGCAGAAGGGGTTGAGCGAGGAGCAGATCATCCGCGTCGACGGGATCCTCGACACGTTCGTCGACGCCGTCTGCGGCTCGACACCCGCCGAACGGCGCGTCGCCGACGCCCCAGCCGCCGGAGCGGCCGGGGGACTGGGGTTCGCGCTGCAGGTGCTCGGCGGCACCGTGACCTCCGGGATCGACCTGGTCGCCGACACGGTCGGACTGCGCGACCTGGCGGCGTCGGTGGACCTGGTGGTGACGGGCGAGGGTCGCTACGACTTCAGCTCACGGTCCGGAAAAGTGGTGTTCGGCGTGGCGAAAGCGGCCGGAGCGGCTGCCCGGCCGTGCATCGTGCTGACCGGCCAGCTCCAGGTCGGCGCCCGCGAGATGCGGGCCATGGGAGTCGAGAGCGCGTATGCGATGGCGGACGTCGTGGGGCTGGAGACCGCGCTGAGCGAACCTCACGCATCGTTGGCCGCGCTGGCCGCGCGGGTGGCCCGGACGTGGTCGCGCTGACCGCACGTGTGGACACGCGGCGTACGATGGGGAACAAGATCGACACCGACCGTGTTGGCCCCCCTATGTAACTGATCCTCACTGCACCACGGGAGACCTGATGACCGAGCAGACCACCGAAGCAACCACGACCCAGGGTGTGACGCTGACCGATGGCGCTGCCGCGAAGGTCAAGAGCCTGTTGGACCAAGAGGGTCGCGACGACCTGTCGTTGCGCATCGCCGTCCAGCCCGGCGGCTGCTCGGGACTGCGCTACCAGCTGTTCTTCGACGAGCGCTCCCTCGACGGTGACGAGATCTTCGGCTTCGGTGGCGTCAACGTCGTCGTCGACCGGATGAGCCTGCCCTACCTGCACGGCGCCAGCATCGACTTCGTGGACACCATCGAGAAGCAGGGCTTCACGATCGACAACCCGATGGCGACCGGCTCCTGCGCCTGCGGAGACAGCTTCCACTGACCCTCCTGCGAAAAATCGGTCGGCTCATCGACTACCCTCGAGCCCGTGCATCTTGCGATCGCCGGCTCCGTGGCCACTGACCATCTGCAGATCTTCCAGGGCAAGTTCTCCGACTCGCTGGTCCCGGACCAGCTCGACAAGCTGTCGGTGTCGTTCCTGGTCGAGGACCTCGACATCCGCCGGGGCGGGTGTGCTGCCAACATCGCCTTCGCGCTCGGCGTCCTGGGTCATCGACCCACGCTGGTCGCGGCCGTCGGCACCGACTTCGTCGACCAGGGCTACCAGACCTGGTTGGAGGAGCACGGCGTCGACTGCTCGCTCGTCCACGTGTCGCCGACCGCGCACACCGCGTTGTGCACCATCACCACCGACGAGGCGCACGCCCAGATCGTGACGTTCTACCCCGGGGCGATGGCCGAGGCGCGACGCATCGACGTCGGGCAGATCCATCGCGAGCGCCCCATCGACGTCCTGCTGATCGGGCCCGACGACCCCGAGGGCATGCAGCGCCACACCGCGAGGGCGCGCGAGCTGGGCATCCCGTTCGCGGCCGATCCGTCGCAGCAGCTGGCCTGGGCCGACGGCGACATGATCCGCGACCTCATCGACGGAGCCGCGTACCTGTTCAGCAACGACTACGAGGACGCGCTGATCCAGTCCAAGACGGGCTGGAGCGCCGACGAGGTGCACAAGCGGGTCGGCACCCGTGTCGTGACCCGTGGCAAGGACGGCGTCAGCGTCTACCCGCCCGATGCCGATGTCATTGAGGTGCCGGCGATCCCCGACGTCGAGGCGGTCGACCCCACGGGAGTCGGCGACAGCTTCCGCGCAGGCTTCCTCGCCGGCGTGGCGGCCGGACTGGACCTGGAACGTTCGGCACAGGTCGGTTGCACCATCGCCGCGAGCGTCGTGGAGACCACCGGTACGCAGGAGTACGTGCTCGAACGCGATGCCTTCGTGTCGCGTCTGACCAGCGTGTACGGTGAGTCGGCGGGGGCCGAGGTGGCCTCTGCCCTGACGTTCTGAATGACGTGGCCGCCCGACGACACGGTGAGGGACACCTAACTACTACGCGTCGTCGGTGGTTGCGTTACTCTTCGAGAGAAGATCCTGGCGTGTGTTCCGCATGCGCCGATGTCGAGAAAGGCGCCCAGTGTCACGGTTGAAGCTGGCGGCTCTAGCCGTCGTGCTCGTCACGGTCAGCGGTTGTTCGCCGCTCGACGACTCGGACCTGAAGCGACTCGCCCTGCCGAAGGCAGCCAGCGATCGCACGGACGAGATGTGGAACGTCTGGCTCGGCGCGTGGATCGCCGTCCTGGTGGTCTTCCTGCTGGTCTTCGGCCTCATCATGTACTCGGCGATCCGGTTCCGCCGGCGCAGCGAGGACGAGGTCCCGACCCAGATCCGCTACAACCTGCCGATCGAGGCGCTGTACACGTTCGCGCCGGTCATCGTCGTGGCGATCTTCTTCTACCACACGGTCTCGGCGCAGAACGCCATGCTGGAGACCGTCGACAACCCCGATCACACGATCACGGTCGTCGGCAGCAAGTGGCAGTGGGCCTTCACCTACAACGACGAGACCGCCGTCGACGGGCAGAACGTCTACGACGTCGGAACGCCGGAAGACTTCGCCGACCTGTACCTGCCGGTCGACGAGTCGGTGCGATTCAACCTGGTCTCGCCCGACGTCATCCACTCGTTCTGGGTCCCTGAGTTCTACTTCAAGATGGACGTCATCCCGGGCAAGGGCCCACAGGTCAACTCCTTCGACCTGACCCCGACCCGCGAGGGCACCTTCACGGGCCGCTGCGCCGAGCTGTGCGGCCTGTACCACTCCCGCATGTTGTTCAAGGTCCATGTCGTGAGCCGCGCCGAGTACGACCAGCACCTGGTCGAGCTGCGAGAACAGGGCAACATCGGCGAGCCCGAAGGGCAGAAGGACGCAATGACACTTGCAGGACTCGACACCGCTGAAGAGGGTGGGAACTGATGGCTGCCGGAACTGCATCCTTCGACACCGGCGAAGGCCTCGGGACGCGCGAGAGCACGCTGGGTCAGAAGATCGTCCGGGTGCTGACCACGACCGATCACAAGACGATCGGCAACATGTACCTGGTCGCGACCTTCTGCTTCTTCATCATCGGCGGCATCATGGCGCTGCTGATCCGCGCCGAGCTGGCTCGCCCCGGGCAGAACATCGTCGACGACGAGACCTACAACCAGCTGTTCACGATGCACGGCACCGTCATGCTGCTGATGTTCGCGACGCCGCTGTTCATCGGCTTCGGCAACGCGATCATGCCGCTGCAGATCGGCGCACCCGACGTCGCGTTCCCGCGGTTGAACATGGTGGCGTTCTGGTTCTTCCTGTTCGGTTCGCTCATCGCGTTGTCAGGCTTCCTGCTGCCGTCCGGTGCCGCCAGCTTCGGCTGGTTCGCCTACGCCCCGCTGAGCGACTCGCTGAACTCGCCCGGCGTCGGTGGTGACCTGTGGTGTGTCGGCCTGTGGATGTCGGGTCTGGGCACGATCCTGGGCGCCGTCAACTTCATCACCACCGTCTTCACGATGCGCGCCCCCGGCATGACGATGTTCCGGATGCCGATCTTCACCTGGAACACGATGATTACCTCGATCCTGGTCATCATGGTCTTCCCGGTGTTCGCCGCCGCGCTGCTGGCACTCGCCGCCGACCGGATGCTCGGCACGCACGTGTTCGATCCGGCCAACGGCGGACCGATCCTGTACCAGCACCTGTTCTGGTTCTTCGGCCACCCCGAGGTGTACATCATCGCGCTGCCGTTCTTCGGCATCGTCTCGGAGATCTTCCCGGTGTTCTCCCGCAAGCCGATCTTCGGCTACGTCGGACTCGTCGGTGCGACCCTGGCGATCGCCGCGCTGTCGATGGCCGTGTGGGCCCACCACATGTTCGTCACCGGCGCCGTCGACCTGGCGTTCTTCAGCTTCATGACGTTCCTGATCGCGGTGCCGACAGGCGTGAAGTTCTTCAACTGGATCGGCACGTTGTGGGGCGGAAGTATCTCCTTCGACAGTCCACACCTGTTCTCGTTGGGCTTCTTGGTGACCTTCCTGTTCGGCGGTCTGACCGGCGTCGTGCTGGCCTCGCCGGTGCTGGACTTCCAGGTCTCCGACACCTACTTCGTCGTGGCGCACTTCCACTACGTGGTCTTTGGCACCGTCGTGTTCGCGATGTTCGCCGGCTTCTACTTCTGGTGGCCCAAACTGACGGGGCGCATGCTCGACGAGAAGCTGGGCAAGGTGCACTTCTGGCTGCTGTTCGTCGGCTTCCACATGACCTTCCTGGTCCAGCACTGGTTGGGCGTCGAGGGCTTCCCGCGCCGTTACGCCGACTACTCGCCGACCGACGGGTTCACGACGCTGAACGAGATCTCCTCCATCGGCGCCTTCCTGCTCGGTGCCTCGACGCTGCCGTTCCTGTACAACGTGTGGAAGACGCGCAAGGCGCCCCTGGTCGGTCTCGACGACCCGTGGGGCTGGGGCCGCTCGCTGGAGTGGGCGACCTCCTCGCCTCCGCCGCGGCACAACTTCGTCTCGTTGCCGCGCATCCGCTCGGAGAGCCCGGCGTTCGACCTGCACCACCCCGACGTCGCCGAGCTGGAGCTGACCCACAACCCCGGTGAAACCCAACTGGTGGCTGATGCGCCCGACGTGAGCGGCAAGAGCCAAGCCATCAACGAAGCAAAGGACGCATGACGTGAAGGCCGAAACCTGGACGATCGTGGGCTGCGGCGCCTTCTTCCTGGTCGTCGCTCCGGTCTACTGGCTGTTGAGCGAGGACCCGACCGGCACCGTCGCGTTGATCATGACGACGCTGCTGTGCGCGCTGCTGGGCTTCTACCTCAGCGTCGTCGCCAAGCAGATCCCGCCGCGACCGGAGGATCGCAACAACGCCGAGATCGCCGACGGGGCCGGAGAGCTGGGCTTCTTCCCGCCCTACAGCTGGTGGCCGCTGTTCGTCGGTCTCTCCCTGGCGATCGTGGTCGTCGGCGTCGTCATCGGTTGGTGGCTGTTCATCATCGGCTGCGTCCTGCTGGCCGGCATGGTCATCGGCTGGGTCTACGAGTACTACATCGGGGTCCACGCCCACTGACGCCACGCCACCGGGTGCATCACCCGGTGGTTCGTAGAATGACGTGGTGAGTGCACGCGTCATCTGTCTGATCGTCCCGATCGTCCTGCTCGTGGTCGCCGGCTGCGGTACGTCAGCGCCCGCCTTCGAGGACGACCCCGCACCAGCGGTGTCGTTCGTCAGCAACGTGACCGACGGTGCGAAGGCGGTCGAGGTCGACACGCTGGTCCAGGTCCAGGCCGAGCACGGTCAGCTGAGCGACGTGACGCTGCAGGATGCCGACGGTGCAGACGTCCCGGGGGAGATCTCCGGCAGCGATTGGATCGCGACCGAGCGCCTGGAACCGGGGACGCGGTACACACTGCGAGCTCATGCGCAGGGCGCGGACGGCGAGGCCGCCGCGTTCGGTGTCGCGTTCGACACCCAGCAGCTGACCCTCGACGACCAGACCTATCCGGCCGTCGCACCACTGGACGGCGAGACCGTCGGCGTCGGCATGCCGGTCATCGTGACCTTCGACATCCCGGTCACCGATCGTGCGGAGTTCGAGCGCCACATGTTCGTGAGGTCCGAACCGGCCGTCACCGGCGCCTGGTCGTGGCTGAGCGACTCAGAGGTGCACTACCGTCCCAAGTCCTACTGGCCTGCCGGCGCCGAGGTCAACGTGTTCCTGGATCTCAACGGGGTCCCCGCCGGTGGGGGCATCTACGGCCAGCAGGACCAGGACATCGACTTCACGATCGGTAAGGAAGTGATCAACCGGGTGGACCTGCGCCGGCACCGGCTCGAGCACGTCGTCGACGGCCGAACCGTCAAGACGTTGCCGATCAGTGCGGGCGACGCGCGCCACCAGAGCCGCAACGGCATCAAGGTGATCATGGAGAAGCACGACTCCGTCGACATGGACGCTGCGACCACCGGCGTCGACTCCAGCGATCCGGACTACTACGACATGAAGGGCGTCAAGTGGGCGATGCGGTTGACCTATTCCGGTGAGTTCATCCATGCCGCCCCGTGGAACGCCGGCTACATGGGCCGCGCCAACATGAGCCACGGGTGCACCGGCCTGACCACGGCCGACGCCGGTTGGCTGTACCACCGTTCACGGCGCGGTGACGTCGTCGTCTACGTCGGTGGCACCCGTTCGATGGAGGACCACAACGGCTGGACCGACTGGAACGTGGAGTGGGACGACTGGGTCAGCGGGTCGGCACTACCCGACGAGCAGACCAGCACGACCCGGACTGCGTGAGCCGGACTGCGTGAGGATGCGGTCAGCGCCCTCACGCAGCCGACTCCGTCAGTTCTAGTGAACCCGGGGGATGCCCGACTCCGAGACGCCCTGGAAGTCCTCGCCCAGCTCCGACGGGTGACCGTCGAACTCGCCGAGGTGCTCGGCTGCGTGCTCGACCTCGTGCGCCGTGGGCTTGTCGAGGGTGTGCTCGTAGTAGAACCGGCGCAGTCGGGCCCGCAGCTTCGATCGTTCCGCCTTGGGCGCCCGCACACCGTTCTCGTCGGTCTCGGCCGGCCCGGTCAGCTCGGGCTTGCGCTCGTGCGCGGTCAGCACGTACTGCTCGGTGACCGGCAGGGGAGCGTGGCGCTCGGCGTACCCGCCCTCGGGTGACCGCTCGATGACACCGGTCTCGTAGCCGTGCAGGACGCGCTCGGCGTCGGCACGCTGCAGGCCGATGCAGATGCGGCGGGTCACGATGAACGCGATGATCGGGAACACGATGATGCCGATGCGCAGCACCCAGGTGATCGTGAAGATGTCCGAGTGGAACTTGGTGGCGATGATGTCGTTGCCGCCACCGAGCCAGCCGCACGCGTAGAACGTCATGGCTGCCACGCCCAGCGCCGTGCGGGTCGGGGCGTTGCGCGGACGCTCCAGCAGGTGGTGCTCGCGCTGGTCACCGGTGATCCAGCGCTCGATGAACGGCCACAGTGCCAGGGACGTGAAGATCAGTCCCAGACCCCCGACACCGGCCACGAAGATGCCGAAGCTCCACGTCAGGCCGAAGAACGTCCACTCCCAGGCCGGCATGATGCGCACCAGGCCCTCGGAGAAGCCCATGTACCAGTCGGGCTGCGATCCGGCCAGCACCTCCGACGGGTTGTACGGGCCGATCGTCCAGACCGGGTTGATCTGCAAGAACGCACCCATCAGGGCCGTGACGCCGAAGACGACGAAGAAGAACCCGCCGGCCTTGGCCGCGTAGACGGGCAGCATCGGGTAGCCCACGACGTTGTCGTTGGTGCGTCCGGGGCCAGGCCACTGCGTGTGCTTGTGGTAGACCAGCAGCAGCATGTGGGCGCCGATGAGACCCAGCAGCAGCGCCGGGATCAACAAGATGTGCGCCATGTACAGGCGGGGGATGATCTCGTTGCCGGGGAACTCGCCGCCGAAGATGAAGAACTCCAGGTGCGAGCCGACCAGCGGGATCGAGCGGATCATGCCGTCGACGAAGCGCAGGCCCGTGCCGGACAGCAGGTCGTCGGGCAACGAGTAGCCGGCGAATCCTTCGACCATGCCCATGCTCAACAGGCCGACGCCGATCAGCCAGTTGACCTCACGCGGCTTGCGGTACGCGCCGGTGAAGAACACGCGCAGCATGTGGGCCATCATCGCGGCCACGAACAACGCTGCGGCCCAGTGGTGCATCTGGCGCATCAGCAGACCGCCGCGGACCTCGAAGGAGATCTTCAGCGTCGACTGGTAGGCCTGCGACATCTCCAGGCCGTTCAGCGGTCCGTACGGCCCGTGGTACTCGACCTCGGACATGCTCGGCTGGAACCAGAACGTCAAGAAGACGCCGGTGATCAGCAGGACGACGAACGACCACAGCGCGATCTCGCCGAGCATGAACGACCAGTGCTCAGGGAAGACCTTGCGCAGGTTCTTCTTGGCCGCGCCGGCCAGACCCAGACGGTCGTCGAGCCAGCCGACCGGCCCGCCCAGCTTGCGGCCGGCGGGCGTGTTCTCGATGGGCGTGTATTCGGTCTCAGTCTGTGCGCTCATGCCTGCTCATCCAACTTCTTCTGGTCGTGCGCGAGACGCGGGTAGCTGGGAGCGACGATCTCGGGGAAGTCGCTCGTGGCGATCAGGTAGCCCTCGCTGTCCACAGCCAGGGGCAGCTGCGGAAGGGGACGCGCCGCCGGTCCGAAGACGACCTTGCCGTTGTCGGCCAGGTCGAACGTCGACTGGTGGCAGGGGCACAGCAGGTGATGCGTCTGCTGCTCCCACAGCGAGATCGGGCAGCCGACGTGGGTGCAGATCTTGGAGTAGGCCAAGATGCCGTCGACGCCCCAGTTCTCGCGACCCTTCTTCGGCGTGATGGCCTCGGGGCGCATCCGCACCACGATGACTGCGGCCTTGGCCTTGGCCTGCATCAGCTCAGTGCCGTGGAAGATGCGGTTGCCGTCCTCGTCGGTCTCGAAGAACACCGACGGCTCGGCGTTGATCAGATCGCCGACGCGCATGTCGCCGGGCTTGATCGGTCGACCCGTGACGTCGACGACGACCCGCATGCCCTTCTTCCAGACCGTCTCGGTGTGGCCGTAGGGCAGCGGGCCCAGGTCGCGCAACATCACGACCGCCGGAACGCCCAGCGCGCCGAGGGCGAGTCCGAGGCTGCGCACGATCATCGGACGACGTCCGATGCCGGACTCCTCGACGCCGGTGTTGATCACGGCGAGCGCCTCGGCGCGGTCCTCGGCCGAGGATGCCGCCGAGTGGCGCATTTCGACGATCTCGTGGTCACCCATGAGCTTCTTGGCCCACTGGATGATGCCGACGCCGATCAGCAGCATCGCGCCGCCGAGGGTGAAGCCGAAGCCGGTGTTCTGCGCCGACCAGCCGAAGATCGTCTCCTCGGGCTCGACGGCGAAGTAGACCACCGCGAAGGCGATGAACAGCACTGCGGCGATCAGGAACATCGCCGAGATCTGGCGCTCGGTGCGGCGCGCCTGCGACTCGTCGACGTCCTGCGGACGGTACTGGTGCTCCTGCAGTCCGGGATCGGGAATCGGTTCGTTCGACCCCTGGGTCTGCCTGATGTCCAGATCGCTCATCGCTTCTTCACCCGCGTTCCGTGTGCTCCGATCCAAACGGCCGCCAGCACCAGCGCACCCATGCCGATGACCCAGGCGAACACGCCGTCGACCACCGGTCCGAGGCTGCCGCCACCGAGGCCGGCGCCGGGCTGGCTGTTGGTGGACTTGATGTAGGCGATGACGTTGCGCTTCTCCTCGGGCGTCATGGCCTCGTCGGAGAACCCGGGCATCTGCTGCGGCCCGGTGATCATGGCCTCGGCGATGTGGATCGGCTCGACGTC
>DATMSF010000399.1:0-1707 GCA_035565535.1 Aeromicrobium sp. | reverse complement strand
GGCGTGTTCGCCGCAGCCGGCAACCCGTTCGACCAGAACTTGTGGATCGTCGGCTTGGCCGCCCTGCCCGTGATCATCATCGGTGGGCTGGACTCGCTGCTCGGCGCGGTCGCCGGCGGGCTGCTCGTGGGGGTCGTGGAGGCGCTGGTCCGCAACTACCACACCGACATCCTGCCGAGCGTCGCCACCAACACCGGACCGTTGGCGCCCTACGTGCTGATGCTGATCGTCCTGCTCGTGCGACCGTACGGCCTGTTCGGAACCAAGGAGGTGGAGCGCGTATGACGACTCGAGTCAAGGGCCGTCCCGAGCTCTACACCGCGTATGCGCAGGACATGGCGTTCCTGAACACCCGCCCGAAACAGGTCGGTGTCCTGGTCATCGTCGTGATCGCCGCCTATCTGCCGCTGACGCTGCAGGACGACCTGCTCAAGATCCTCGGCACCGGATTGGTGCTCGCGATCGGCGCGATCGGGTTGAACCTGCTGACCGGCTTCGCCGGACAGGTCTCACTGGGTCACGCGTTCTTCGTCGCCGTCGGCGCCTACACGGCGTCGTGGATCGCCGGTGACCCCGACGGCCGGACCCTCGGTCTCGGTGTCACGTTCCTGCCGGTGTGGATCCTGGCAGCCGGCCTCGTCGCCGCCGTCATGGGTGCACTGGTCGCTCCGCTGGCGATCCGCCTGCGTGGGCTGTACCTGGCGGTTGTCACGCTGGCGCTGGTCATCATCGGTGGGTTCATCTTCACCGAGTGGCGTGACCTGTCCGGCGGTGCCCAGCAGGGCCGTGACGCACCCGTCCCGGTCGTCCTGGGTGCCGACCTGACCGTCGACGGCGCCTACACGCAGGAGCAGAAGCTGTACTGGCTGTTCCTCGTGGTGCTGGTCATCTGCGCGATCCTCGCGCGCAACGTGGCTCGGTCGAAGATCGGCCGCGCATTCGCCGCAGTGCGCGACCGGGACGTCGCCGCCGGCGTGATGGGCGTCGAGCTGACCAAGTACAAGCTGATTGCGTTCGTGCTGTCGTCGTTCTACGCCGGCGTGTGCGGTTCGCTGTTGTTCGTCGCCAACGGCTACTTCGGCCCCGAGCGGTTCAGCGGCGGGATGGGCCTGTTGTTGTCGGTGCAGTTCATCGCGATGATCCTGATCGGCGGCGTCGCCACGATCTCCGGATCCATCATGGGCGCCCTCCTGATCGCCGCCCTGCCGCGAATCTCCAGCGAGCTGCCGTCGTTCCTGTCGTTCATCTCCACATCCTCGACGGACCATCCGAACGTCGCCGAGGTCGAGGCCGGCCTGTACGGCGTGCTGATCATCGCGTTCTTGTTGTTCGAGCCGCGTGGCCTGTTCGGCATCTGGCATCGCATCAGGACCTATTGGAAGAGCTTCCCCTTCTCGTACTGAGCGGGGCGAGGAATCACACGAAGGCAAGATCGAGGAAGAATGGGGAATCACCAAATGAGGCGAACGATTCAACGAGCAGGTGTGGCGATGGTCGCCTCGGCGCTCGTGCTGACCGGGTGTGGTCGCGGGGGAGACGACGACGGTGAGAAGACCAGCGCAGACGGCATCAAGACCGATATCGGCGTGACGTCCGAGCCCTGCCCCGACGCCGTCGACCAGGAGAAGGGATGCATCTACCTGGGCGTCATCAGCGACCTGACGGGCGGTTTCAAGGCCGTCGGCGTGCCGTTGACGGCCGGCGGCG
>DATMSF010000398.1:0-9558 GCA_035565535.1 Aeromicrobium sp. | reverse complement strand
TCAGCTCGTCTCGGTCGGTCGTGGCGGTGACGCCCAGCTCGCGCCCGAGTCCGGCCAGCTCTCCGGCGTCCTTGCCGTGCTTGTCCGGCGTCGAGGTCCAGACGCCGACCAGCTGGAGGTCCGGGTGTGCGTCGACGCCGGCGATGGCGTGACGACCGATCGTGCCGGTGGACCAGACGACGACTCGCAGGGGATCAGCGTGTGACATGAATCCAATCTAGAACGAGTTCTAGATTGTCGAAAGTGGGGAGCGGTCGGGAAGAATGGTCCGCATGTCCGTGCGCACCCCCGACCCGAACCCCGGTTGGTTGTCCGAGTTCGCCCTGGACGAGACCCGGTCGCGGGTACCGATCCTCTACGTGGAGGCAGTACCGGTCCGGGTCGACGACCTGGGCCGGGTGGAATCGGTGGGCGTCTTGCTGCGCGGCTCCAACGGCACCATCACGCGAACCCTGGTGTCCGGGCGCGTGATGCACGGCGAGTCGGTTCGTGAGGCGCTGCTGCGCAACCTCGAGAAGGACCTGGGGCCCACAGCGTTCCCGACCCTGCCGACCACGATCGTGCCGTTCACGATCGCCGAGTACTTCCCCTTGCCGGGTGTCGCGCCGCTCTACGACCCGCGCCAGCACGCCGTCGCCCTGGCGTACATCGTGCCGGTGCGCGGTGAGTGCCAGCCGCGCCAGGACGCACTGGAGCTGAGCTGGATGACGCCCGACGAGATCCTCCGCCCCGAGATCCTGGGCGACATGGAAGGTGGCCGCGGAGTGCTGGTCAGGCAGGCCCTGGCTCACCTCGACGCACTTCCGTCGTGACGGCGAACCGGTGGGTCATGCTCACCGTCGCCATGCTGGCGCAGGCCAGCTCGACCGTCGCGGCCAACGCCGCGGTCTTCCTGATCCCCTACCTGCACAGCGAGCGCGGACTGACCCTCGTCCAGGCCGGCGCCCTGGCATCTGCGTCGATCATCGGGACGGCGGTCTCGCTGGTGGGGTGGGGCCTCGTGGTCGACCACGTCGGGGAACGGTTCACCTTGGTCAGCGGACTGGTCGTGACGGCCACGGGATCCGGCGCTGCGGCGTTCGCCGAGGGCTACCTCGCGCTGGCGGCCTGCTGGTTCGTCGCAGGTGTCGGCGTCGCCAGCTCCAACTCGGCCAGTGGGCGACTCGTCGTCGGCTGGTTCCCGCCCGAGCGACGTGGCCTGGCGATGGGGATCCGGCAGACGGCGCTGCCGCTGGGCATGGGGTTCGCCGCGGTGTTCGTCCCCGTCACGGTGCACGCCACCGATCTCCGCACGACGCTGCTGGCCGTCACCGCGCTGTGTCTGGTCGCACTGGCCTTGTGCGCCCTGCTCGTCGTCGACCCCCATCGCGTCCCGCGAGCCGACGTCACCGATCCGGCAGCCCTGGCGAACCCGTATCGCGGCAGCACCACGCTCGTACGCATCCATGTCGCCTCGGCGCTGCTCGTGATCCCCCAGTTCACGGTGTGGACCTACATGCTCGTGTGGCTGATCGACGATCGAAGCTGGAGTGCCGGACTGGCCGGCGCACTCGTCGCCGTCACCCAGCTACTCGGCTCGGCCGGCCGCATCGGCGTCGGCTGGTGGTCCGACCGGGTGGGCAGTCGTCTGGTGCCCCTCCGCCAGGTCGCCGTCGCAGCGTTCGCGACGATGTTGCTGCTGGGCCTGCTCGAACCGACACCGCTGGCGATCGCCTTGATCGTCGTCGCCACCGTGGTGACGGTCGCCGACAACGGCCTGGCGTTCACCTCCGTCGCCGAGATCGGCGGACCGTACTGGTCCGGCCGCGCCCTCGGGCTGCAGAACACCGGTCAGTACCTGGTGTCAGCCGCAGTCCCACCGGGGGTGGGCCTGCTCGTCACCCACGCCGGCTACGGCTGGGCGTTCGCACTGGTGGCGGTCTTCCCGCTCCTCGCGATCGGTCTGGTCCCGCGCGAGGAGCCGACATAGCCTGGTGGCATGTGCCGCAACATCGTCCCGCTGAACAACCTCGCCCCGGCCGCCACGGACGAGGAGTGTCACGACGCCGCACTGCAGTTCGTCCGCAAGATCGCCGGCACCACCAAGCCGTCCCGGGCGAACACCGAGGTCTTCGACCGAGCCGTCGAGCAGATCGCCCGCAGCACCCGCGAGCTCCTCGACAGTCTCGTCACGACGGCCCCGCCGAAGAACCGCGAGGCGGAGGCGGACAAGCGGCGAGCCCGCTCCGCGGAGCGTTACGAGGCCATCCGCGTGTACCAACAGGCCAAACGTGCCGCGTCAATTCAGTGACGTGATGACTGACACCTTTGTGTTGCCTTACTGAACAACGAGCCGAGATACCGTCTATCGTCGCCTCATGCAGGTCATTGCGATCATCATCTCGCTAGGCACCACGGCAGTCGCCATCCCGCTCACGGCCCTGGCCGTCCGCAAGATGGTCGCCGTCGTCCGCACCGGCAAGGGTGGACAGGCGGTCGGCCGCACCAACGACCCCGCGACACGCACGGTCAACTTGTTGAAAGAGTCATTCCTTCACACCCGCATGCTGCAGTGGACGTGGGTCGGCCTCCTGCACTGGTTCGCCTACGCGGCCTTCCTGTTCCTCAGCACCGCGGTCGCACAGGCGTACTTCCAGCTGTTCAAGGCAGACTTCGCGTGGCCGATCATCGGCAAGTTCTTCCTCTACGAGTGGATCGGTGAGGCGCTCGGTCTGCTCGGTGCACTCGCGATCATCCCGCTGATCGTCTACCGCCAGGTCAAGCACCCACGCCGTCTGGAACGCCGCAGCCGATTCTTCGGATCCACGATGTGGCAGGCCTACTTCGTCGAGGCGATGGTGCTGCTCGAGTCGATCGCGATCCTGTTCATCCGTGGCGCCGAGTACAACCTCGACAAGGCGCACGGCGGCGACCACGCGACGGCCTTCCACTTCCCGATCTCGCAGTATTTCGGCAACCTGTACCCCACGGGTGCCGAGAACACCGACACGCTCGAGAACATCATCTACTTCATCGCCATGGTCAAGGTGGCGTCGGCGATGATCTGGCTGATCGTCATCGCGACCAACCTGACGATGGGCATCGCCTGGCACCGGTTCACCGCGTGGCCCAACATCTGGTTCAAGCGCGAATCCAGCGGTCGCACGGCACTCGGCGGCCTGCAGCCGATCCGGATCAACGGCGAACCGCTCGACCTGGAGAAGATGGAGGACCTCGAGGAAGAGGACTTCGAGAAGCTCGGCGTCGGCAAGGTCGAGGACTTCTCGTGGAAGGGCATCCTCGACTTCACCACCTGCACCGAGTGCGGGCGTTGCCAGAGCCAGTGCCCGGCGTGGAACACCGAGAAGCCCCTGAGCCCCAAGCTGCTGATGATGGGCCTGCGCGAGCATGCCTACGCCAAGGCCGGCGGGGACGAGAAGGAGATGGAACGTCCGCTGATCGGCGACGAGGCGATGTACGGCGTCATCGATCCCGACGTGCTGTGGTCGTGCACCAACTGTGGCGCGTGCGTCCAGCAGTGCCCCGTCGACATCGAGCACGTCGACCACATCGAGGACATGCGCCGCTTCCAGGTGCTCGTCGAGTCCAACTTCCCCACCGAGCTCAACAACATCTTCAAGGGCTTGGAGCGCAAGGGCAATCCGTGGGGCATGAACCCCAAGGACCGGATGGACTGGGCCAAGGGCCTGGACTTCGAGGTCAAGCAGGTCGGCGTCGACATCGAGAGCCTCGACGAGGTCGAGTGGCTGTTCTGGGTCGGCTGCGCCGGCGCCTACGAGGACCGCGCCAAGAAGACCACCCAGGCCGTCGCCGAGCTGCTCGACACCGCGGGCGTCTCGTTCGCCGTGCTGGGTGACGGGGAGACCTGCACCGGCGACCCGGCCCGTCGCGCCGGCAACGAGATCGTCTTCATGCAGCTGGCGATGGAGAACACCGAGGTGTTCAAGGAGACCAAGGTCAAGAAGGTCGTCTCCACGTGCGCCCATTGCTTCAACACGCTCAAGAACGAGTACAGCCAGTTCGGCGTCGAGCTCGAGGTCGTCCACCACACGCAGCTGCTCAACCGCCTGGTCCGCGAGGGCAAGCTCAAGCCGGTGGCTCCGGCCTCCGAGGGCAAGACGATCACGTACCACGACCCGTGCTTCCTGGGTCGGCACAACCAGGTCTACGAGCCGCCGCGCGAGCTGTTGCAGGTCATCCCCGGCGCGAAGTTCACCGAGATGCCCCGCAATTCCGAGAAGAGCTTCTGCTGCGGCGCCGGCGGTGCCCGCATGTGGATGGAGGAGACCCTCGGATCGCGCATCAACGAGAACCGCACCGACGAGGCGATCGCCACCGGTGCCGACCAGATCGCCGTCGGCTGCCCGTTCTGCCGCGTCATGCTGTCCGACGGCCTGACGAAGCGCAAGAGCGAGGGCGCCGCCCGCGAAGAGGTCGAGGTGCTCGACGTCGCGCAGATGCTGTTGGCGGCCGTCAAGCGCGCCGAACCCGCCGCGGCGGTGGCCGAGCCCACCGCTGACCCCGAGCCCGAGTCCGCCGGTGAGGTCGACGTCCCGACCGAGACGCCGTCCGCCGAGGAGGCTGCGGCCGAGCACGACATCGAGGTCGACGAGTCAGGCGAGCAGAAGCCGGAGTGATCGCGTGACCCACCCTGCGGTGGGTCGTTGGGATCTGCGTGACGATCCAGCGCGTGCTGTCCGGTGTGGTGGCCCTTGCACTCAGCACCGGAGGACTCCTCGTCGCGTCGCCGGCCGCAGCCGCTGACGGACACACCGTGACGCCGCTCGACCTGACGGTCCAGGTCGGGCCGACCGGCACGGACAGCTGCTCAGTGGTCGCCGACCTCTACACGCCGGTCGACGCGACGCCCGAGTCGCCGGCTCCCGCGATCTTGACGACCAACGGATTCGGTGGATCCAAGGACGACCAGGCCGGCATGGCCGCCGCATATGCCGATCGCGGCTACGTCGTGCTGTCGTACTCCGGTCTCGGCTTCGGCGGGTCCGGCTGCCGCATCGAGCTCGACGCCCCCGACTACGACGGCAAGGCCGCACAGCAGCTGATCGACTACCTGGCCGCGCTCGACTACGTGCGACTGGACGCCCCCGGCGATCCGCGGGTCGGCATGGTCGGCGGCTCGTACGGCGGTGCGATCCAGCTGGCGACCGCCTCGATCGACGATCGCCTCGACGCCATCGTCCCGATGATCACGTGGCACGACCTGCGGTACTCGCTGTCCCCCAACAACCTCGTCACGTCCGCCGCGCAACCTGCGACACCCGGCGCCGCCAAGCTCGTGTGGGCTCTCGGCTTCAGCCTGCTCGGCGTCACCGGCGGGTTGCAGAACGCCCCCGTCGACCCGGGCCGACTCCTGGGCTGCCCGAACTTCGCCGCGTTCGTGTGTCCGTCGCTCGTCCTGGCCGGCACGACCGGGTTCATCGACGAGGCCGGAGCTGCGGAGCTGATGAGCCGCTCTGCTGCCGGCTACGGATCGACGATCGAAGCACCGACGCTGCTCATCCAGGGCGAGTCCGACACGCTGTTCAACCTCAACGAGGGATTGCGCAACTACCGGATGCTCAGCGAGCTGGGCACCGAGGTCAAGATGATCTGGGGCAACGGTGGACACTCCGGCCCCTGGGCCGACGGTGAGCTCGACCTGGCAGCCGACCCCGATGCGACGTACACGGGTCGCCGGGTCGCCGACTGGTTCGACCACTACCTCAAGGACCTGCCCGTCGACACCGGACCGGAGTTCGCGTACTTCCGTGACTGGGTCGACTACACCGGCAACGCCGAACCCGCGTTCGGCACGGCCGACACCGTCGACGTGGGCGAACCGACGACCTACTACCTGTCCGGTGCCGACCTCGTCCCGGAAGCAGCCGACGTCACCGCCGGGTCAGCGTCGTTCCTCGTCCCCCCAGCGGGCCTGCCCACGTCGCTGGACCCCGCTGATGTCATCGGCGACCTCACCGATGAGTACGTCTCGATCCCCGAGGTCGACCTGCCCGGCACCGCGGTGACGTTCACGACCGCACCGCTGGACGCCGACCTCGACGTCGTCGGCAGTCCGGTCGCGACGTTGCAGGTGTCGGCACCGGCTGCCGCGGCCACCCAGGCGCTGGGTCCGGCCGGCCAGCTCGTGCTGTTCTTCAAGATCTCAGAAGTTGCTCCCGACGGCGCCTCGACAATCGTGCGGAACCTGGTCGCGCCGGTGCGCATCCCCGACGTGACCCAGCCCTTCAGCGTCGAGATGCCGGCGATCGTGCACCGTTTCGACAACGGCAGTCGGCTGCGGTTGACGGTCTCGGCCGGATCGCTGAACTACCGTGGCGGGCTGCTCGACGTCACGCCCGTGACCATCGTGACGGGCAGCGCGAGCCAGCAGCTGACCCTGCCCACCGTGCACCCGGTCGCGGTGGACGACCCGACGCCCGACGAGGACACTCCCGATCAGAACGCCCCCGACGAGAACACCGCTGACGACGCCTCGACCGAGGGCAGCTCGCTCGACCGCGTCGTGGCGGCGCCCGTCGGCTCCGGCACCGGATCGGGAGGGAGCTCGGACGCCCTGCCAGGAGCAGGATCACCGGCGTCGCTCGGCGTCCTGCTCCTGGCTCTGGGGCTCATCGGCGACGGGTCGGCTGCGTTCTCCCGCCGCTTCACGGGCTAGGCGTCACGCCGCCGGACCAGCACCCAGGCGATCGCGATCAGTGCGACGATCTCCGCGGTGAACACCGCGAATCCCGGCCAGGCGTCCATCAGGTTCGGGTTGAACGACACCGGCGTCGCGATCACCGATCCGGCGTTGCCCGGCATCACCTTCGTCAGCCACGGGCCCAGGTCGCCGGGGATCAGCATCGTCATGTTGCCCACGACCAGCAGCAGGGCCAACGCGATCGAGATGGTTCCGGCGGTGTGCCGGACGATGAAGCCGATGGCCATCGTCAGCACCGCGACCCCGGCCAGGTACAGCCCACTGCCGTACATCGAGCGCGCCACGTCGCCTTCCAGGGCCAGTCCGATGCCCTCGTTCTCCAGGAACGGGTTGCCGCCGAGATAGCCGACCAGGGCGGTTACCGAGCCCACGACGAACATCAGGACTGCAACGACGATCAGCTTCGCGGCCACGACCCGGCCGCGCGTGGGTGTCGCGGCGAACGTGGACCGGATCAACCCCGTCCCGTACTCGCTGGTGACCGCCAGCGCCCCGACCACGACCGCCATCACGGGAGCGATCAACATGCCCCACGTGATGAACGACCCGGCCGACTCGTCGGCCCCGTCGCTGGCCAGCCAGTCGGCGTTCACCCCACACATCAGCACCGTCAGTCCGGCGCCGAGGACGAACAGCGAGCCGAGCGTCCACCACGTCGATCGCACCGACGTCAGCTTGATCCACTCCGACAACACCACCCGGTCGAATCCGGTGCTCATGCCGCCAGCTCCTTCTGGTTGGTCGACTGAGCGTGGTACTCCACGCTGTCGGCGGTCAGTTCCATGAAGGCGTCCTCCAACGAGGACCGGACGAGCGTCAGCTCGTGGAGCACCAACGAGTCGGCTGCGACGACCTCACCCACCGTCGGCGCGTCCATGGCTTGGACACGCAGCTCCTCGCCGTGGCGAGCGACCTCCGCGCCCTGCGAGGTCAACAGCTCTGCGACCGCAGCGATCTGGGGGGTCCGGACACGGACGTACGAGGCAGCGTGATCGGTCATGAAGTCCTGCATCGAGCAGTCGGCCAGGATCCTGCCCCTGCCGATGACCAGCAAGTGATCGGCCATCAGCGCCATCTCCGACATCAGGTGGCTCGACACGAACACGGTTCGACCCTCGTCGGCCAGCCGACGAGCCAGCGTCCGCACCCAGCGGATCCCCTCGGGATCGAGACCGTTGACCGGTTCGTCCAGGACGACCACCGACGGGTCGCCGAGCAGGGCGGCCGCGATGCCGAGCCGCTGTCCCATCCCCAGCGAGAACTTGCCGACCCGACGGCCGCCGACGACGTCGAGCCCGACCAGGTCCAGCACCTCACCGACACGTGTGGTGGGAATGCCGTTGCTGGCCGCGAGCCAGCGCAAGTGGTCACGAGCCGAGCGACCCGGGTGGACGGCGTGCGCGTCGAGCAGCGCGCCGATCTCGCGCAAGGGCGCGGGTGAGTCGACATAGCGGTGTCCGTTGACGGTCACCGTGCCGCCGGTCGGGGCATCGAGTCCCAGGATCATGCGCATCGTCGTCGACTTGCCCGCGCCGTTCGGGCCGAGGAAGCCGGTGACGCGGCCCGGTTCGACCGTGAAGTCGATGCCGTCGACCGCTGTGGTGTCTGCGAATCGTTTGGTGAGTCCTTGTGCGTGGATCATGGTTACAGCCTCGATGACCACGGGGGCCCGCACATCGGGGAGCGACCCCGACCGCTCCCTGATTCAACCCTGAAGCGGGCTCATGGACTGATGCTGCGCGTCGGCCGAGCTCCACGGATCGCGACACACTCGGCCGCGGTCATCGATCCGGCGGCCAGCGCTGCTCGGGCGTCTCGTCGATCCACCCACACCGACAGGAAGCCGGCGCAGAAGGCATCACCGGCTCCTGTCGTGTCGATGACGTCCCCCGGCCGCGCTGCGACCGCGTGACCGGCGTACCGGGCGCCCTCCGGACCGAGAGTCAGGACCGAACGCGAGTCGTCCAGCTCCAGGAAGCGGGCCTCGTCCTCGTTCGGGAAGAGCAGGTCGGCCCTCGCGAACCAACCCTCAGCGGTCTGTCGTCCCGCAGCCTCGAGGAATCCCAGCGAGCTGGTGTCGATGCTGACGCCGACGCCCCGCGTCGATGCCGCGTCGATCAGGTGGTGCGCGACGGGGCGGGTGGCGGGGTCGAAGAACGTGTAACCCGTCAGGTGCAGCCACGTGACGTCGTCCCAGACGTCGTCGTGCAGGTGCTCGACACGCAGGGTGGAGTTGGCGGCCCGGTCCACGAACATGGTCCGGTTCGCCGACTCGTCCAGCATCAGCACGATCGTGGCGGTCGGCAGGTCCGGGTCCGCGGTCAACCGCACGTCGACGCCGGGCATCGCGGCGGTGTGCCGCTGCACAGCGTCGACACCTACGCGACCGACGAAACGGACGCGAGCGCCGACGTGCGCCAGCCACGTCGCGACGTTGGCGGCCGAGCCGCCGGCGCTCGTGCGGATCTCCGAGACCGTGTCACTGGCCGGGTTGACGACGCCTAGCTGTGATGCCCAGGCACGTTGGTCGAGATCGTGTGACGTCTTGATCTGACTGGTAGCGGGGGAAGACCTCCTGGTGTGGAGTGGAGCTGTTGAGAACCGCTTCACACTCAGGAGGCCTTCGTGTCCCACGCTATCCATTCCAACGCGGCGCTGACGCCCGCAGCACGGCTCAAACTCGCGCGGCTTGTCGTTGACCACGGGTGGACACCGGCGCGTGCTGCTGAACGATTCGATGTCTCGTGGCGCACCGCTGACAAGTGGGCCAAGCGCTATGAGGCCGAGGGTCCGGCGGGCATGGCTGATCGGTCCTCGGCACCGCACCACCAGCCGAA
>DATMSF010000397.1:0-3575 GCA_035565535.1 Aeromicrobium sp. | reverse complement strand
ATCATCGGTGCGCAGACGCTGCACGCGACGGGCTACGCGATGGGGCTGACGTTCGATCACGCCGTCGGGACGGGGGACCCCGATCGCGACGCCGCCGTCATCGCCTACTTCGGCGACGGTGCATCCAGCCAGGGCGACGTCAACGAGGCGTTGTCGTGGTCGGTCGTCCACCAAGCGCCCGTCGTGTTCTTGTGCCAGAACAACCAGTACGCGATCTCGGTCCCGCTCGAGCGGCAGACGGCGGTGCCGATCGTGCAACGAGCCGCCGGCTTCGGCATGCCTGGCGTCCGGGTCGACGGCAACGACGTGCTGGCCGTCCACGCCGTGACCACGTCAGCTCTGCAGCGGGCGCGCGACGGCCAGGGCCCGACGCTGATCGAGGCCGTCACGTACCGCATGGGTCCGCACACGACGTCCGACGACCCCACCCGCTACCGCGACGCCGACGAGGTGGAGGAGTGGAAGGCCAAGGACCCGATCGCCCGGGTTCGCAGATACCTGCAGGCCGAGGGTCAGCCGCCCGGGTTCTTCACCGACGTCGACGCCGAGGCCGACGCGCTCGGGGCCGACCTGCGATCGCAGTGCACGGCGCTGCCCGATCCGGACCTGGCCGACCTGTTCGACCACGT
This sequence comes from Aeromicrobium sp., assembly GCA_035565535.1. Taxonomy (GTDB): domain Bacteria; phylum Actinomycetota; class Actinomycetes; order Propionibacteriales; family Nocardioidaceae; genus Aeromicrobium. The sequence continues at coordinate 2,946 of DATMSF010000397.1, read as the reverse complement.
GCTCAGCGAGGTGCCGGCAGAGCTGGAGCAGCAGCGGGCCGAGTACGTCGCCTGGCGCGCCGCCTACGAAGGGAGCCCGGCATGACCGAGAAGCTTTCGATCGGGTCCGCCATCAACGCGGGTCTGCGTGCATCGATGGAGCGCGACGACCGGGTCGTGGTGATGGGCGAGGACGTCGGCCGGCTCGGCGGCGTCTTCCGGGTCACCGACGGCCTGCAGAAGGACTTCGGTGACAACCGGGTCATCGACACTCCACTGGCCGAGTCGGCGATCGTCGGCACGGCCGTCGGACTCGCGATCCGCGGCTTTCGTCCCGTCGTGGAGATCCAGTTCGACGGCTTCGTCTATCCCGCCTACGACCAGATCGTGAGCCAGGTGGCTCGGTTGAGCTTCCGCAGCCGCGGGACCGTTCGCATGCCGATCGTCATCCGCATCCCGTTCGGTGGAGGCATCGGGGCGGTCGAGCACCACTCGGAGAGCCCCGAGGCGCAGTTCGTGATGACGCCCGGACTGCGCGTCGTCTCGTGCGCCAACCCGCACGACGCGTACTGGATGATCCAGGAGGCCGTCGCCTGCGACGACCCCGTGGTCTTCATGGAACCGAAGCGCCGCTACTGGGAGACCGGTGACGTCGACCGGACCGTGCGTCCGCCGACGACCTGGTCGTCGAGCGTGGTGCGGCAGGGACGCGATGCGACCCTGCTCGCCTACGGACCGATGGTCACGACGTGTCTGCAGGCCGCCGAGGCGGCCGCCGCCGACGGGCTGGAGCTGGAGGTGATCGACTTGCGCACCTTGTCGCCGTTCGACCTGGACCCGGTCTACGCCTCGGTGCGGAGGACGGGTCACGTCGTCGTCGTCCACGAGGCGCAGCGCACCTTGGGCATCGGCGCCGAGCTGGCCGCACGGATCACCGAGCAGTGCTTCTACTCGCTCCAGGCACCGGTCCAGCGCGTCACGGGCTATGACATGCCGTACCCGCCGAGCAAGGTCGAGGACGAGTTCCTGCCCGGGCTCGACCGCATCCTCGACGCCGTCGACCACGCCCGCGAGATCGGAGGCCAGTGATGCCCGAGTTCGTCCTGCCCGACGTCGGAGAAGGGCTGACCGAGGCCGAGATCATCACCTGGCGGGTCCGGCCGGGGCAGACCGTCGCGGTCAACGACGTGCTGGTCGACATCGAGACGGCCAAGTCGATCGTCGAGCTGCCCAGCCCGTTCGCAGGGGAGGTGGCAGAGCTGCTCGTCCCGGAGGGCACGACCGTGACGGTCGGTACGCCGATCATCCGCATCGGGGCGGACGCGCCGGAGTCGTCCGAGCCCGAACCGGAGCGACAGGCGATGCTCGTCGGCTACGGGCCTCGCACCGGGCCGCCCACTCGTCGCCGCCGGGTCGCGTCGGTCGACACCGAGAAGGTGCCCCTGGCCCGCCCGCCCGTGCGGAAGCTGGCCAAGGACCTGGGGATCGACCTCGCGGCGGTCCCGTGCGACGGAGAGTTCGTGACCCGCGCCGACGTCGAGGCGTTCGCCAGGTCCGGGCCGGTCACACCGCCCGATGGTGACGTCCGTGTCCGGATCAAGGGCGTGCGCAAGATGACGGCGCAGGCGATGGTCGAGTCGGCCTTCACCGCCCCCCACGTCACCGAGTGGGTGACGGTCGACGTCTCCCGCACGATGGAGCTGACCGAGCGACTCTCGGTCTCGCCGACCGTCGTCGTCGCGAAGGCCGTGTGCCTGGCCATGCGGCGCTCGCCCGAGCTCAACTCCTCGTGGGACGAGCAGGCCCAGGAGATCGTGCTCAAGGGCTCGGTCACCTTGGGCATCGCCGTCGCGACCGAGCGTGGACTGGTCGTCCCCAACATCCCTCGCGCCGACCAGATGTCGCTGGCCGACCTCGCGGCGGCGATCACCGAGCTGACCGCGACCGCCCGCGCCGGGCGCACCCAGCCGGCCCAGATGACGGGCGGCTCGTTCACGATCACCAACGTCGGGGTGTTCGGCGTCGACGCCGGCACGCCGATCCTCAACCCCGGTGAGGCCGGCATCCTGGCGGTCGGCCAGATCGCCCGTCGCCCGTGGGTGCTCGACGAGGACACGATCGCGCCTCGGTGGGTCACGACGTTGGCGTTGAGTTTCGACCACCGACTGGTCGACGGTCAGCAGGGATCGCGGTTCCTGGCCGACGTCGCGGCCATCCTGCACGACCCTGCCGAGGCGCTCACGTACTGAAGGGCACGACTAGACTGAGTCGGTGAGCCAGAACGTCGCCGTCCCCGCCGGGGCGTGGCGGATCTGGGCGGTCGGCACGGCGGTCTACCTGTTGGCGGTGTTCCATCGCTCCTCGCTGGCCGTCGCCGGACTGGCCGCTGCCGATCGGTTCGGGATCTCGGCCTCGCAGCTGGCGACGTTCGTGATGCTGCAGTTGTGCGTCTACGCCGGCATGCAGATCCCGGTCGGCCTGCTCGTCGACCGGTTCGGCCCCCGTGCCGTGCTGATCTCGGGCACGATCGTGATCTCGGCCGGTCAGGTCGGGTTCGCCCTCGCCGAGTCGTTCGGTGCGGCCCTGGCCGCGCGGGCACTGGTCGGCGTCGGCGACGCCATGACGTTCATCTGCGTGCTCAGACTCGTCACGTCGTGGTTCCCGGCCCGGCGCATCCCGCTCGTCACACAGCTGACGGGACCGATCGGCCAGTTCGGCGCGCTGCTCGCGGCCTCCCCCATGACGTGGGCGCTGGCGAATCCGGGGTGGACGCGCACCTACCTGGCCGCCGCCGGTCTGGGCTTCGCGTTCGTCGCGTTGCTGATGTGGCTGATCCACGACGCACCCGAGTCGAAGGTGCAACGCGGCGACCGGCTGTCGTGGACCGCAGTGCGAGGTCGGCTCGGAGACTCGTGGCGGCAGCCCGGCACCCGACTGGGGTTCTGGATCCACTTCACGACCCAGTTC
>DATMSF010000396.1:0-1795 GCA_035565535.1 Aeromicrobium sp. | reverse complement strand
CCCGCAACTCGGCACAGGTCGACCACGACCGCGCCGTCGCCGCGGCCCGCATCACCGGCATCGAGCTGAACCTGCTGGAACGGGTCGACGCCGACTCCACCGACGCCTGGCGGCTGCTGACGTGGGCGATGGAATCGGGTGAGGTGGTCCAGCGCGATCTGCTCCACCAGCTGTGGCGCGCTCACTTCCTGGAGGGTGCCGACATCGGTGACACGTTGGTGCTGGCGAGTCGGGCCGCGCTCGCGGGTCTCCCGCTGTCGACGGCCGAGGCGCTGCTGGCCAGCACCGACTACGTCGGTGACGTGGCGCGTCAACGGCAGACCGCCGTCGAGATCGGTGCGACGGACCTGCCGTTCGTCGTGGTCGACGGCGATCGCACGTTGACCGGCTTGTTGTCCCAGGACGACTACTTGCAGGCGTTGCACGGGATCCACCGCGGTCGGTGAACGGGCACGTGGCGCCGCGGATAGGATCAGCCCATGAGCACCTTGATCCTGTTGCGTCACGGCCACAGCGAGTGGAACGCCCTCAACCTGTTCACCGGCTGGGTCGACGTCGACCTCAACGAGCAGGGCCTGGCCGAGGCCGAACGGGGTGGCCAGCTGCTCGCCGAGTCGGGGCTGCTTCCCGACGTGTCGCACACCTCGTTGCTGCGCCGGGCCATTCGCACGGCGAACATCGTGCTGGACGGCTGCGATCGTCACTGGATCGATGTCAAGCGTTCGTGGCGCCTTAACGAGCGTCACTACGGAGCGCTGCAGGGCAAGGACAAGAAGGCCACGTTGGAGGAGTTCGGCGAGGAGCAGTTCATGCAGTGGCGCCGGTCGTACGCCACCCCGCCGCCACCGCTCGACGACGAATCGCAGTTCAGTCAGGTCGGCGATCCTCGCTACGCCGCGTTGCCAGATGAGCTGCTACCGCGCACCGAGGCACTCGCGCAGGTGATCGACCGATTGCTCCCGTACTGGTACGACAGCATCGTCCCGGATCTTCGCGCCGGTCGGACGGTGCTCGTCACGGCCCACGGCAACTCGTTGCGTGCCCTGGTCAAGCACTTGGACGACCTCGACGAGCAGACCGTCGTCGGTCTGAACATCCCGACGGGGATCCCCTTGGTCTACGACCTCGACGACGACCTGCGCCCCACGACACCCGGCGGTCGCTACCTCGACCCCGCTGCCGCCGCCGACGCCATCGCCGCCGTCGCCAACCAAGGCCGCTGACGAGTCACTGATTCCCGCTCGCGAGTCACCAATTCGCATCCGCGAGTCACTCGTTTGCGTCGAGCAGTCACTTTCCGGGTGGGCCAGCGCACGGCATGACGTCGGTGATGCGCAGGAGGACGGTGCCTGGACGGTGTCGATCCGCCGCCATGACCACCTCGACGCGCAAACGGTGACTCGCGAGCCGGAACACGTGACTCATGAGCGGGAATGGGTGACTCGCGAGCGGGAATGGGTGACTCGCCAAGGTCAGGTCTGGAGCTTGTAGCCGAGGCCGCGGACGGTCGTGAGGACGACGGGGTGGGCCGGGTCGGGTTCGATCTTGGCGCGGAGTCGTTTGACGTGGACGTCGAGGGTCTTGGTGTCGCCGACGTAGTCCGAACCCCACACGCGGTCGATCAGCTGTCCGCGCGTCAGGACGCGACCGGGGTTGCGCAAGAAGTACTCGAGCAGCTCGAACTCCTTGAGGGGCAGCTTCACCTCGTCACCGTCGACCGTCACCAGATGACGGTCGACGTCCATCCGGATGCGCCCGGCCTCCAGCGCCACGTCGTCCTCGATGTCGTCGGTCA
>DATMSF010000395.1:0-5000 GCA_035565535.1 Aeromicrobium sp. | reverse complement strand
GCGAGGGGCCAGACCGCTCGCCTGTACGTCTGCGGCATCACGCCCTACGACGCGACACACATGGGACACGCCAACACCTACCTGGCGTTCGACCTGCTGCAGCGAGCCTGGTTCGACGCCGGCCTCGACGTCACGTACACGCAGAACGTCACCGACGTCGACGACCCGCTGTTGGAGCGCGCCAATGACACCGGAGTCGACTGGGTGGAGCTGGCCGAACGCGAGACCGAGCTGTTCCGCACCGACATGACAGCGCTGCGCATGCTGGCCCCCACCCACTACATCGGCGCCGTCGAATCCATCCCGTTGGTCGTCACGATGGTGCAGCAGCTCGACGCGGCCGGCGCCGTCTACCGCGTCGACGACGACCTGTACTTCGACGTGCACGCCGATGCGACCTTCGGGGCGGTGTCCGGCTGGGACAGCGACACGATGCTCGAGCTGTTCGGCGAACGCGGCGGCGACCCTGATCGTCCGGGCAAACGTCACCCCCTGGACTGTCTGCTGTGGCAGGCCGAACGCCCGGGCGAGCCGGCCTGGGACACCGAGCTCGGGCGAGGTCGTCCCGGCTGGCACATCGAGTGCGCCGCCATCGCGCTGGAGCATCTCGGAACCGACTTCGACGTCCAAGGCGGTGGATCGGACCTGATCTTTCCGCACCACGAGATGTCCCGGTCCGAATCGGTCGTGGCCACGAGCCAGCCGTTCGCGAAGGCGTACGTGCACGCCGGCATGGTCGGCTACGACGGCGAGAAGATGTCGAAGTCGAAGGGCAACCTCGTCCTCGTCTCGACACTGCGTGAGTCCGGGGTCGACCCCATGGCGATCCGGTTGGCGCTGCTGGCCCACCGCTACCGCGACGACTGGGAGTGGTCGGACTGCGACCTGGCCAACGCCGAGGATCGGCTCGCGGTCTGGCGTGACGCCGTCGGACGATCCGTCGGAGCGGACGGAACCGCGGTGGTGGCGGCGCTGCGCGCAGCACTCGCCGACGACCTCGACGCACCGACTGCGTTGAAGGTCATCGACGACTGGACCACCGCCGACGGCGACGACCCCGACGCAGGACGCACCGTCGCCGCCGCCGTCGACGCCCTCCTGGGGGTCCAGCTGAACGGCTGACGAACCGGTCGGTCAGTCGTCCTCGCCACGGTGCCGCAGGTACCGCTCGAACTCCCGCGCAATGGCATCGCCCGAGGCTTCCGGCAGCTCGCTGGTCTCACGGTCACTCTCCAGCTCGCGCACGTACGCCGCCAGCTCCTGGTCGTCGGTCACCGCGTTGTCGGCGCCACGCTGCCAGGCCTCGGCCAGCTCGACCAGGACCCCCTCGGGCAGTGACAGCTCGACGGCGTCCTCCAGCGCCCGCAGCAAGGCCAGCGTGACGCGCGGGCACGGCGGCTCGGCCAGGTAGTGGGGGACCGCACCCCAGATCGAGGCCGTGGCGATGCCCTGCTCGCCGGCCAGGTCGGTCAGGATCGTCGTGATGCCCACCGGCCCGGAGTAGCGGGAGGGGTCAGCTGACAGGCGACCGGCGAGCCGGGCGTCGTTGGTCGAGGCGCTGACGGGGACGGGGTGCGTGTGCGGGGCATCGGCGAGCAACGCGCCGATCGTGTACAGCTCGGTGACCCCGACGCCGTGGGCGACGTCCAGGAACGCCGCGCAGAACGACTTCCAGCGGACGCTCGGTTCGGGCGCGCGCAGCAGCAGCACGTCGCGTTCCGACCGCTTCGGATGGGCGACGAACAACCGCGGTGTGGGCCACGTGATGAACCTGCCGCCCGGTTCCGGACCATGCGCGTCGACATGGTGCACCTGCGGGCGAAGGTGGTGCTCGGTGAAGACGTAGAAGTCCTCGGGGTCCAGCTCGACCAGCAGCTCGGCGTCCCACTGCTCGATCAGGTGGTCGACGACACCTGTGGCAGCGTCGGCGGCGTCGTTCCAGCCGTCGAAGGCCGCCACCATCCACGGATCGCGCAGCTGCGGTAGCTCCAACTCCTCGTCCACGCCCTCACCCTAACCGCGTGCGCGGCACCGCGAGGTCACTCGGGGGAGTAACCCAGGTTCGGCGACAGCCAACGCTCCGCCTCGTCCTGGCCCCAGCCCTTGCGTTGCGCGTAGTCCTCGACCTGGTCACGGCCGATCCGACCCAGCACGAAGTACTTCGACTCCGGGTGCGAGAAGTACAAGCCACTGACCGCCGCGCCCGGCCACATCGCCATCGCGTCGGTCAGCTCGATGCCGGCGTTGCGCTCGACGTCGAGCAGGTCCCAGATCGTGCGCTTCTCGGTGTGCTCCGGGCACGCCGGGTAACCCGGCGCTGGCCTGATTCCCTGGTACTTCTCGGCGATCAGGTCGTCGTTGGAGAACGTCTCGTCGGGCTGGTATCCCCAGAACTCCTTGCGGACGCGTTCGTGCAACCGCTCGGCGAACGCCTCGGCGAGCCGGTCGCACAGCGTCTCGAGCATGATCGCGCTGTAGTCGTCCAGGTTCTCCTTGAACTTCATCACCCGCTCGATCGCGCCGAGCCCGGCGGTCACGGCGAACGCGCCGACGTAGTCGGGCGTGCCCGGCGGTGCGACGAAGTCTGCGAGCGACTTGCGCGAGGTTCCCGCTCGACCCTCGGTCTGCTGGCGCAGCTGGTGCAGCACGGTACGCACCTGTGTACGCGACTCGTCGGTGTAGACCTCGATGTCGTCACCGGGAATCTGGTTCGCCGGGAACAGGCCGATCACGCCGGCCGCGCGGACCCACTTCTCCTCGATCATCTGATCGAGCATCGCGTTCGCCTCGTCGAACAGCTTGCGCGCCGCCTCAGCGGTCGCCGGGTTGTTCAAGATGTCCGGATAACGACCGCGCATCTCCCACGACAAGAAGAACGGCTGCCAGTCGATGTACTCACGCAGCTCGGCCAACGAGTAGTCGTCGAACACCTGCAGACCCAGCTGCCGCGGGACCGGTGGCGTGTAGCCGCTCCAGTCGATCGGTGTCGCCTGAGCCCGCGCCTGGTCGATCGACAACAGCTTGCGGGTGTCCTGGCGGGCGGCGTGCTTCTCGCGCAACCGCTGGTACTCGGCGGCGTTCTCCTCCAGGAAGTCCGGACGCTGGTCGCCCGACATCAGGCTCGCGACGACCGGCACCGATCGCGACGCGTCCTTCACCCAGACGACCGGCCCGTGGTAGTTCTGATCGATCTTGACCGCCGTGTGGGCGCGCGACGTGGTGGCACCACCGATCAGCAGCGGGATCTCGAAGCCTTGACGCTCCATCTCCGTCGCGAGGTTGGCCATCTCGTCCAACGAGGGCGTGATCAGCCCCGACACCCCGATGGCGTCGGCGTTCTCGGCCTTGGCCGTGTCGAGGATCTTCTGCGCAGGCACCATGACGCCCAGGTCGATGACGTCGAAGTTGTTGCACTGCAGCACCACACCGACGATGTTCTTGCCGATGTCATGGACGTCGCCCTTGACCGTGGCCATCACGATCGTGCCGTTGCTGCGGCCGGCATCGTCCGGGCTCTTGAGGGCCTCGATGAAGGGGATCAGGTGCGCAACGGCCTTCTTCATCACCCGTGCCGACTTGACCACCTGCGGAAGGAACATCTTGCCCGCACCGAACAGGTCGCCCACGACGTTCATGCCGTCCATCAGTGGACCTTCGATGACCTCGATCGGATGCCCACCCGCAGCGTCGATCTCCAGCCGCAGCTCCTCCGCGTCGGTCTCGGCGTACTCGTCGATGCCCTTGACCAGAGCGTGCGTGATCCGCTCCCGAACCGGCAGGTCACGCCACTCCTCGGTGGCTTCCTCCTTCTCCTGACCGTTCGTGGCGTAGTCACCGGCGATCTCGATCAGCCGTTCGGTCGCATCGGGGCGACGGTTGAGGATCACGTCCTCGATGCGTTCGCGCAGCGGCGGATCGACCTCGTCGTAGAGGACCAGGGCGCCGGCGTTGACGATGCCCATGTCGAGTCCCGCGGCGATCGCGTGGTACAGGAACACCGCGTGGATCGCCTCGCGCACCGGGTTGTTTCCGCGGAACGAGAACGACACGTTGGAGATGCCGCCCGACACCTTGGCGCCCGGCAGATTCTGCTTGATCCACCGCGTCGCCTCGATGAAGTCGATGCCGTACTCGGCGTGCTCCTCGATGCCCGTCGCGACGGCGAACACGTTGGGGTCGAAGATGATGTCGTTGGGGTCGAAGCCGACCTGGTCGACCAGAATCCGGTAGGCCCGCTCACAGATCTGCTTGCGGCGTTCGAGGTTGTCGGCCTGACCGTCCTCGTCGAAGGCCATCACGACCGCTGCCGCGCCGTAGCGCTTGCACAGCTCGGCCTCGCGGATGAACTTCTCCTCGCCCTCCTTCATCGAGATCGAGTTGACGATCGCCTTGCCCTGGACGTTCTTCAGACCGGTCTCGATCACCTCCCACTTCGAGGAGTCGATCATGATCGGAACGCGCGAGATGTCGGGCTCGGAGGCGATCAGCCGGGTGAACCGGTCCATGGCCGCGACACCGTCGATCATGCCCTCGTCCATGTTGATGTCGATGACCTGTGCGCCGTTCTCGACCTGTTGGCGCGCCACTCCGAGGGCTGTGGTGTAGTCGTCGGCCTTGATCAGGTTGCGGAAGCGGGCCGAACCGGTGATGTTCGTGCGTTCACCGATGTTGACGAACAACGAGTTCTCGTCGATCGTGAACGGCTCGAGTCCGGACAGTCGGGTGGCCGGCTCGGTCTCGACCGGCACCCTGGGCGGGAGTCCTCCGACCCGCTGGGCGATCGCCGCGATGTGGTCCGGAGTCGTGCCGCAGCATCCGCCGACCAGGTTGACGAACCCGGCTTCGGCGAACTCGCCGACGATCTCGGCGGTCTCCTGGGGCGCTTCGTCGTACTCGCCGAAGGCGTTGGGGAGTCCGGCGTTCGGGTAGGCCGAGACGAAGCAGCCGGCCACACGGGCCAGCTCTTGGACGTAGGGCCTCATCTCCTTGGCACCGAGAGC
>DATMSF010000394.1:0-5335 GCA_035565535.1 Aeromicrobium sp. | reverse complement strand
ACACCAGTGTGGGCTCGCCCAGCTCGCCCGGGCCCACCAGCTCGGCGGCCCGCTCGACGAAGCCCGCGATCCGACCGAACGCCGTGGCGGCCTCCTGCAGCGACTCCTCGCTGAACTCCAGGATCGAGCGGTAGTGGGCCGAGACCAGGTAGTAGCGCAGCGCGATCGCCGGAACCCGTTTGACCACCTCGCTGACCATCAACGTGTTGCCGACCGACTTGCTCATCTTCGAGCCCGACAGGTTCAGCATCGCGTTGTGCATCCAGTACTTCGCGAACTTCTGACCCGCCGCGGTCGACTGGGCCAGCTCGTTCTCGTGGTGCGGGAACCGCAGGTCCAGACCGCCGCCGTGGATGTCGAACTCGTCGCCCAGGTACTTGGCGGCCATCGCCGAGCACTCCAGGTGCCAGCCCGGTCGTCCGCGACCCCACGGGGTCGGCCAGGACGCCGTCTCGGGCTCGCCGTCCTTGCGGCCCTTCCACAAGGCGAAGTCGCGCGGGTCGCGCTTGCCGTCCGGCGGCGCGTCCTCGGCCGGTTGCATGTCGTCGACCTTCTGGTTCGACAAGCTTCCGTAGGCAGGCCACGACCGGACGTCGAAGTACACGTCGCCGGAGTCGTCGTCGGCTCGATAGGCATGGCCGCGCTCGATCAGCGTCTCGATCATCTCGATCATCTCGGGCACGTGCCCGGTCGCGCGGGGTTCGTACGTGGGCGGCAGGCACCCCAGCACCTCGTACGCAGCGTGCAGCGCCCGTTCGTTCTCGTACGCGACGGCGAACCACGGTCGCCCCTGCTCCTGGCCCTTGGCCAAGATCTTGTCATCGATGTCGGTCACGTTCGCGACGATCGTGACCTCCAGGCCGGCGCGGGTCAGCCAGCGCCGCAGCACGTCGAAGACGACCTCCTTGCGGATGTGCCCGATGTGCGGTGGCCCCTGGACGGTCAGGCCGCAGTGGTAGATCGAGACCTTGCCCGGGCGCACCGGTTCCAAGGGCACGACCGACCGTGTGGCGGTGTCATAGAGCGCGAAGACCACCCCCGAACCCTACCGTTCAGCACACCGTTGACCCGAATCGCGATGAACCCCAGAGCCAGATGGAATGATCGGACCGTGAGCACTCCACGGATCGGGATCGGCACCGACGTCCATCGGCTCGTCGAGGGACGCCCGCTGTGGCTGGCCGGCTTGGAGTGGCCCGAGGAGTCGCTGGGGCTGGAGGGGCACTCCGACGGCGACTGCGCGGCCCACGCGATGGTCGACGCGCTGTTGTCGGCTGCCGGGCTGGGCGACATCGGCTCGCACTTCGGAACGGCCGACGCCGAGTGGTCCGGCGCGCACGGCGCCGACTTCCTGGTCGAGACCGCCCGTCGACTGCACGACGCCGGTTGGGGCATCAGCAACGTGGCCGTCCAGGTGATCGGCAACCGCCCACGACTGACTCCCCGCCGCGAGCAGGCTCAACGCGTGCTCGGTCAGGCGATCGGCGCTCCGGTGAGCGTCTCGGCCACCACGACCGACGGGCTGGGGCTGACCGGTCGCGGCGAAGGCATCGCCGCGATAGCAACAGCGCTGGTGTTCTCCCTCAGGGGGTGAACGGCCAGCGCTGTCGCGTGGATCAGGAAAGGAGCCGGCTCAGGAAGCCAGCACCTCCTCGAGTCGCAGCTCGGCCTTGTCCTCGTTGGTCTTCTCGGCCAGCGCCAGCTCGGAGACCAGCACCTGACGTGCCTTGGCCAGCATGCGCTTCTCGCCGGCCGACAGGCCACGCTCGTGATCGCGTCGCCACAGGTCGCGCACGACCTCGGCCACCTTCAGCACGTCGCCGCTGTGCAACTTCTCCATATTGGCCTTGTACCGACGGGACCAGTTTGTCGGCTCCTCGACGTGCTCAGCTCGCAGCACCCCGAAGACGCGCTCCAACCCTGCCTCGTCGACGACATCACGAACTCCGACCAGATCGACGTTGCAGGCCGGGACCTGCACCACCAGATCGGGCTGGGCAACGATGCGCAGGACCAGGTACTCGCGGTCCTCGCCCTTGATCGTTCGGTTCACGATGTCTTCGATGACTGCAGCGCCGTGATTGGGATAGACAACGGTTTCGCCGACCGTGAAAGTCATGAAGATGTCACCTTTCGTAGGTGACCAGGATAACACGTCGTACTGACTGCGATTTCGGTCGATTCGGGGATTCGCACTCATAGCAGACCCCCGCAACGAAGGTCAATGGCAGCGCCGGCGGGCGGCTCGGATACGATCGTGCGGGGACAGTTTCCACCCGTGTCCGTCGACCGAAAGACCGATTCGTGAGCACTCTCATCCGCCGCGCGACCGCCTCCGCGATCGCCGCCACCGCCGTCATCGCCTTGAGCGCCTGCGGGACCAGCTTCAGCGCCCAGACCAACCAGCAGTACCAGGCGGCCGAGGGCACCAACCAGCGCGGCGAGGTCGACTCGATGAACACCGTACTGGTCGCCGACGACGCCGGGACCGCCGTCGTCTCGGCCGGTCTGGTCAACCAGACCGACACGGCTCAGACGCTCACCGACGTCACCATCACCACCGCAGACGGCACGACACTGGACGTCACTCCCCCGGCCGGCGACGTGACGATCCAGCCGGGCAAGATCGTCACCCTCGGCTCGGACTCGGCCAACCTGTTCGGCGTGGCCGCCGACGCCGTCGCCGGACGGTACGTGACGATCACGTTCGAGTTCTCCGACGCCGAGGACACCCGGGTCGACGCGCCCACCGTGGCCCGCAACCACACCTACGAGAGCGTCGTGCCCTACTCGGCTCCGGTCTCCGCCGAGGAAGCGGCCGAGACCGCGTCCTGACGACTACCGCTCGGGCGCCGGAGACCTTCAGGCCAGCTGCCCGGTGACCAGGAAGACCACGCGGCGGGCCATCGAGACCGCGTGGTCACCGATCCGCTCGTAGTAGCGGCCCAGCAGCGCCAGGTCGACCGCGGGCTCGACGCCGTGCTCCCAGTCGCCGCTGAGCAGCGTCCGCAGCAGACCCTTGCGCAGACGATCCATCTCGTCGTCGTCCTCCTCCAGCGCGAACGCGGCCGGGACGTCACGGTTGGCCACGATGCGCGACGCGGCGTCGATCATCTGGTCGGCGACCTGGGCCATCGAGGTGATGGTCGGACGCAGCAGCTCAGGAACCGCGCTGTCCGGCATCCGGCGGCGAGCCACCTTCGCCACGTGGACCGCCAGGGCGCCCATGCGCTGCAGGTCGGCGATCATGCGCAACGTCGCGACCAGCTGCCGCAGGTCGGTGGCGACCGGCTGCTGGGTGGCCAGCAACAGCAGTGCCCGTTCCTCGATGCGTTCGGTGGCCTCGTCGATCAGCTTGTCGCCGTCGATGACCTTCTCGGCGACAGCGCCGTCGGCCTCCAGCAGCGCACGGGTCGCATCCGCGACCGCCTGTCGAACATCGTCGGTCAGCTGCACCAGCTCGTCGACGATCTGGTCCAGCTGTTCGTAGTACTGATCTCGCATGTCTCAACGGTAGGCAGCCTGGATGAACGGACGACGACCCTCGGTGAACGGCACGTGAACACCTCGCGAAAGCCCAGGTCGATCCGCTGCTCGAAGGCGACGGGCAGGCAGCCGGCCACCTAACATCGAGTCATGGACAGCATCACCAGCGGCGTGATCATCGCCGGCGCCGTGGGAGCGGTTCTGGGCGCATCGATCACGTTCGTGTGGCGCTACAGCGAGCGCCGATCCATGCGCACCCCACCGGAGGCCGCGCCCACCATCCCAGCCGGCGTCGACGCGGTGCTGTCCGTGCTGTCGTCGTCCGCGGTCCTGGTCGACACCGCCGACGACGTCGTCAAGGCGTCGGCGCCCGCGTACGCGCTGGGACTCGTCCGCGACGAACGGTTGCACCCCGACGAGCTGATGACCCTGGTGCGGCTGGTCCGCCGCGACGGCCAGGTGCGCGAGTCCGAGCTGACCTTCCAGCCCGACCGCGGCGCGACCCTGCACGTTCACGCCCGCGTCGCACCGTTGACCTCGAAACTGGTCCTGGTGCTGGTCGAGGACCGCACGGCCGCCGAACGGGTCGAGGCGATTCGCCGTGACTTCGTGGCCAACGTCAGCCACGAGCTGAAGACGCCCATCGGTGCGTTGAACCTGTTGGCCGAGGCCGTCGGGGAGGCCAAGGACGATCCGGAGGCCGTGGTCCGGTTCTCCCAACGCATGCATGTCGAGAGCGAACGGCTGACCCGGCTGGTGCAGCAGATCATCGAGCTGTCGCGTCTGCAGCACGACGTGTCGAGCGAGGCCATCAGCACCGTGAAGGTCGGTGACCTGGTCTCCGAGGCGTGTGAGCACTCGGCCACGGACGCCGAGGCCAAGGACATCGACATCGTCGTCGACACCCAGCCCGACCTGCTGGTGCGCGGGGACCGCGCCCAGCTCCACGCAGCCGTCGGCAACCTGGTGGAGAACGCCGTCACCTACAGTCCGGCCGGTTCCCGTGTCGCGGTCTCCGCCGAGCTCCGCGACGGCGACGTCCGGGTGACGGTCAGCGACAACGGTGTCGGCATCCCCGCCGAGGAGCTGGAGCGGGTCTTCGAACGCTTCTACCGCGTGGATCCCGCCCGCGCCCGTGGGACCGGCGGTACGGGACTGGGGCTGTCCATCGTCAAGCACGTCGCCGCCAGCAACGGCGGGAGCGTGGAAGTCTGGAGCGAGCCCGGGCTGGGCTCCTCGTTCACCCTGGTGCTGCCGTCGTACAGCGCAGACGAGGACGACAAGAAGGAGTCGGCGTGACCCGCGTACTGGTGGTCGAGGACGAGACGAGCTACAGCGAGGCGTTGTCCTACGTGCTGCGCAAGGAGGGATTCGAGGTCGCGATCGCCGAGACCGGACCCGATGCGATCACCGAGTTCGACCGCGGTGGCGCCGACATCGTGCTGCTCGACCTGATGCTGCCCGGACTGCCCGGGACCGAGGTGTGCCGGCAGCTGCGTCAGCGGTCCAGCGTGCCGATCATCATGGTCAGCGCGAAGGACACCGAGGTGGACAAGGTCGTCGGCTTGGAGCTGGGCGCCGACGACTACGTCACGAAGCCGTTCGTGCCCCACGAGCTCACCGCGCGCATCCGCGCGCTGCTGCGGCGCACCCACGGCGCGTTGGCGGAAGGCGAGCACGACCGCATCCAGATCGGTGACGTCGAGCTGCGGCCCCGCGAGGGCATCGTCCGCAAGCGGGGTGAGGAGGTCCACCTCACCAAGACCGAGTTCCGGTTGCTGTGCGACCTCGCCGAGCACCGCGGGCAGGTGATGTCGCGCGACGTGCTGCTCGAACGGGTGTGGGGCTA
>DATMSF010000393.1:0-13359 GCA_035565535.1 Aeromicrobium sp. | reverse complement strand
CTCGCCCATCCTGCGCGGCGGCAACCTGATCGTCACCGAGCAGGGCATCCGCGACTGCGTGCGCCAGGTGATGATCCCGCTGTGGAACAGCTGGTACTTCTTCGCCCTCTACGCGAACCTGGTCGACGGGCTCGACGCCCGTCCGATCCGCGACGCCGACGATCCCCTGGACCGCTACATCCTGGCGAAGCTGGGTCAGTGGGTCGCCGAGATGACCCGGCAGCTGGATGCCAACGCGATCGCCGACGCCTGCGAGTCCACCCGTGAATTCCTCGACGTGCTGACCAACTGGTACATCCGCCGATCACGGGACCGGTTCTGGCTCAGCGACCCCTACGACTCGCTCGAGGACGTCCGGGCGCCGTTCGACACCTTGTACACCGTGCTCGAGACGGTCACCCGCGTGACGGCTCCGTTGCTGCCGCTGACGACCGAGGAGATCTGGCGCGGATTGACCGGTGGCCGGTCGGTGCACCTGACCGACTGGCCGGCCCAGTCCGACTACGTCACCGACGACGCGTTGGTGGCAGCGATGGACGCGGTCCGCGACATCTGCTCGGCCGGGTCGTCGATCCGCAAGGCCCAGGGGTTGCGCGTGCGGCTGCCGCTGGCGTCCCTCGACGTCGCGGTCCAGGACCCGACCGCACTGGAGCGGTTCGCCGACGTCGTGGCCGGTGAACTGAACGTCAAGCAGGTGCGGTTCATCGACCTGGCCTCGGCAGAGGCGCAGGCGTTCGGGCTGTCGCAGAAGCTGACGGTCAACGCCCGTGCGGCGGGCCCGCGGCTGGGCAAGGACGTGCAGACCGCGATCAAGGGCTCCAAGACCGGCGACTGGTCGGTCACCGCCGACGGCACGGTCACCTCCGGCGGTCTGCAGCTGCTCGACGGCGAGTTCACCCTCGAGCAGGTCGCCGAAGCCGCCGAGGGAAGCCAGCTGGCCCTGCTCCCCGACGGCGGGTTCGTCGCCCTGAGCACCGACGTCACCGCAGAGCTGGCAGCCGAGGGGCTGGCGCGAGACCTGGTGCGGGGGGTCCAGCAGGCACGTCGGGACGCGGGTCTGAACGTCTCGGACCGCATCGCGCTGTCGATCGGTGGCGACGAGGCGGTGCTCGCGGCGGCCCGGACCCACGCCGACCTCATCGCGTCGGAAACCTTGGCGACGGTCACGGTGGGTGACACGGCGGGTGGAACGGCGGTCGAGATCGCCGACGGTCACCACGCGTCGATCAGCCTGCACAAGCTCACCTGAGGCGTCGGCGGAACGGACCTGCGCACGTCAGCGCTGGCCGAACCGCCCCGCCAACCACAGCTGAGCGCCCAGCACCATCGCCGCCAACGCCGCCAACACACTGGCCCACGTGGTGGACGAACCCGTCGACGGCATGGCATCAGCGGCCAGATCCGAGCCGGCGCCGAGCGAGTCGTGGGTGGGCTCGGCGGGTGAGTCCGTCGAGCCGCCGGGCGCCGACGTGGTCGGTCCGGTCGTCGGATCCCCCGGCGCGGCGACGAACGTGACGTCCCCGGGCAGGACCGGGTTGTCGATCGCCTGGTACGGCCGACACGGTTGGTTGCGAAGGCTCGGGCACGCGGGGTAGCCGGTCGGGATCGTCTGGTCGGCGATGACCGGCAGCACCAGGCGCGACATGGCGTGGTTCCGATCGGGCGATCCCACCGGACCGGTCGCGATGGCCACCTGGCTGGGGAACCCGGGCTCGGTCGAGGCGAACGCCCAGATCGGCTGGTCGCCGTGCGGCGCGGAGATCGTCACCCGAATCCGCGAACCCGCCCGGTACGCGTGGCCCTGGTAGTACAGCGGCACGGCCACCGGCGTGAACGCCCCCGGCGGCATGGCGTGGGCGTCCTCGGCCCGCAGGCTCAAGATCGGCTCCAGCTCGGTGCTGGCTTGCTTCATGTGGCTGTCGGCGGTGTGGTCCAGCACCCGGTTGCTCGCCCGGACGTACCCGCTCTGGACGTACGTCTCGTTGCCGTCCGGTCGCACCTCGGTGATCGTGGCCATCAGGTCGACGTCCGGGGTCGACGAGCGCAGGTTCAGGTAGACCGCGCCGCTGCCGACCACGGTCGTGTCGTCGGCCAGCTCGGGCGTGATGAAGGAGACGGCCGTGTTCTCGGTGCCCGCGGCGCCGCTATCGGGGTGCTGGACCCAGTTCCAGCTCCACTGCGACGCGTTGCCCCACAAACCACCGGCACCGGTGCTGCCGGTGAAGTTGGTCGCAGGTGTGGCGTCGGCGTCGGAGGTGTAGCCCGTGATCGACGTCGCCGTCGGCCGACTCGACGTCAGCACTCCGCCCTGCCCCATGTACCAGGTGGTGGCCTGCTCGGCCGGGATCGGCAGCGCGTCGTAGGTGTGCTGATAGGCAGCGACGGGGTTGCCGGCCGTGGCGCTACCGGCGCCGTTGTCGAAGCGCACCGTCACCCGTGGCAGATCCTCGAACGCCTCCAGCGCCGACTGGTACGTCAGCTTGCTCTGGATCGGGTCGGGGGGCAGCGTCATCACCTCGGACTGCGGCAGACCGAACGCCTGTTGGATGATCAACGGGGCGGTCGCCCTGAGCAGCACCGACTTGACGACGGGAGCTTCTTCGGCGACGTACAGCTGGAAGAAGTCGAACATGTGGTTCAACGTGGCCGGATCCAGCGAGTCGGTGTGCACGCCGTTGGTGAAGGTGAACCACTTCTTGTCGGTTCCGGTCATGTGCCGGGCCAGCACCGGGCAGTACCCACCGGTCTGCTCGTCCTGCCACTGGCAGGCCATGAACACCGGCGTCTTGATCTTGTCGACGAACGCGACGGGATCGAGCGGATCGGCCGTGGCGGGGACGTAGTGCTGGTTGGCCTCGATCTTGGCCAGCAGGTCCAACGCCTGCCCGTGCATCTTCTGGTTCTCCGCGCACACGGTGTCGCCGCTCTGGATCTGCTCCCACGCGTAGGGCTGACCGGTCGTGGCGCTGGCCGGTCTGGCGTCGGCGACGCGATCCAGGGCCCACTCGTAGGCGAATCCGGTGTTCAGGTACCCGCCCGGGAACAGGGTCGTCGGCACCGACGCGATGACGGACAGTGGAGCGATCGCGGCCAGGCTCGGCGGGTTGTACTGCGCCGCGAACAGCTGGCTGATGCCGCCGTACGAGATGCCGAGCATGCCGACCTTGTTGCCCTTGACCCACGGTTGACGAGCGACCGTCTCGATGACGTCGTAGGCGTCGAGGTTCTGCATCGTCTCGAAGAAGTCGAAGGCGCCCCCGGAGCAGCCGGTGCCCCGCATGCTGACGTCGACGACGGCGTATCCCATCAGGTTCGCGATCACGGCGATGCCGCTCTCGGGACCGTCGGGCTTGGCCGTGGCGTACCCGGAGTACTCGATCAGCGTCGGATAGGGAGGCGTGTAGGGCAGACCCAGGCCGGGCAGCAGGTTGCTCAGCTCCTCCGGAAGACCCACACCCAGGGTGGCCGGGCTCGTCGGCAGGTGGACCGAGTAGGCCAGCTTGGTGCCGTCGCGGGTGGTCAGGTAGCCGTACCCGTCCGGCTCGATGGTCTGGTCGTACGTGCTGGGGTCCCACGGCTCCGGGGTCAGCTCGTGCACCGTGATCGGTTCGCTCGTCGTGTCGTCAGCCAGGCGGATCCGGTAACCGGGGCCGGCGGCGACGTCGCGGAACAGCACCGCGCCCTGGTCGTCGGCGGTCTTGGTCTGCACCACCGTGTCGACGGCGTCGAGCAGCTCGACGTCGTCGCCTGGTGGCAGATCGGTCGCCCACACCTGGTGCACGCTGCCGTGAGCCACGGGAGTCGCCGTCGCAGCCGTCGCAGACGGTTGGGCGACCAGCAGCATCCCGAGCAACGCCAGCACCGAGGCCGCCAGCTGGACGGCCCTGCGACCACGGGGGCTGTTCGTCGTGATCTGGGTCACAACACGTCAAACGACCGGGACAGCCTGATGGTCACGGGCCCGAACTGTTCTGGCTCCGGTCCAGAGCTGTCGGGAAAATGTCCGAGGCTCCCGACACCATGGGTCCATGACGATCCGTGAGGTCCAGATCACCTTCGACTGCGCCGATCCGGCAGCACTGGCCGCGTTCTGGGCCGAGGTGCTCGGGTACCGCCTGCAGCCGCCACCTCCCGGGTTCTCGACCTGGGAAGATGCCCTGACGGCCCTGGGTGTACCGCCGGCCGATCACAACAATCGGTCAGCCATCACGCCACCGGACGGCCAGACCGGTCCGCGCGTGTTCTTCCAGCGTGTTCCCGAGGGCAAGACGACCAAGAACCGGGTGCACCTGGACGTTCGCGCCGCTCCCGGACTCACCGGCGACGAGCGCATGGCGGCGCTGGAGGCAGAACGCGACCGGCTCGAGGGCCTCGGTGCCACGCTCGCCCATCGGGTCGAGCCCGACGGCCGCATGGAAGCGGGGTTCATCACGATGCGTGACCCCGAGGGCAACGAGTTCTGTTTGGACTGAGGCCCCGGTGGCCGACTCGTCGCCGCAACTGACGACGAGCCGGCCGCTGCCCGTCAGTGCGGGAAGAACCCGATGTGGCCGTAGAACAGCGTGATGCCCAAGAACGTCCACATCATGCCGCCGACCAGCGTCGCACCGGCGAAGATCCGGCCCACGATGCGATGCTCGGGGGCGAACGGCGCCACCATGGCGGCGATGCCGGTGATGATGTAGGCGCCCGCGACGTAGAACCGCTCAAGGATGGACTCACCCATCAGCCGGGCGATCGGTTCGTCCGGCGGCGGCGGACCCCACATGCCGAACTCGACACCGGCGACGCCGATCAGGACCAGACCGATACCACCGAACGCGCCGGCGTACAGCATGGGGCGGACGGTCGAGACGACGTCGAAGGGAACGCCTCGCTCGAATGCGAGCCGCTCGCCGCGAATCAGCGCGATGCCGGCGAAGACGACCAGGAGCCCGAACAACATGGCCGGCTCACCGAAGGCCACGTTGTCGGCCGCGCAGCACGCGACCCCTTCGACCGGGATCTGTTCCAGCGGCCAGGTCAAGGTCATGTGGGTTCCGGTGATGGCTAGGACCAGACCGAGACTGACGAACATCCAGCCCCAGCCGTCGACCGAGCTGCGGTCGGGACGTTGAACGGCGCGGGCGAAGACGACCAGCAGCAGCATGATGGCACCGGCCACCAAGCCCATCGTGGTGTTGTAGGTGATTCCCTGCTCGAGCATGATCTACCGCCGTTCTGCCAGGATGGCCTGGCGTAGGACCATCAGACCGGCACAGACCGCGAACGTGATGCACAGCGTCAGTGCACCGACGTCAGCACTGACCGTCGGCCACAAGATCACGGTCAGGATCAGGCCAAGAACCAACGCGGCCAGAACCGCCTTGACCAACAGTTGGGACCATCTCAGCGCGGGGCCGTCGTCGACCGTGGTCGGTAGCCCGGTGAACATCTCGTAGTCAGCCATGTGATCTACGTTACACTCTGGGCGCGTTCTGTCACGCTGATCGACGCTGCTCAGAAGCCTCCGACCGTGCCCGGTCCGGCCTCCCCGACCTCACGACCCGACCGGATCTGCGCCCGCCGGACGTGCCTTGCGCGTGTGACGTTCACCGGAAGTCCCGGCTGCGGTGGGCCACCACTGCCGACGGGTAGACAGCGTCGATGCGCTCGAGGCGGTCGGCCACCAGGTTGACCGCGCCGTCGTTTCGTTCGACGACGCCCCGCACGATCAGGCCTGCGGAGCTGCGGGCGACGCGGCGGTAGCGCTGCCACAGCCCAACCGAGCAGACCACGTTGAGCATGCCGGTCTCGTCCTCGAGATTGAGGAAGGTGACGCCCGAAGCCGTACCCGGCCGCTGACGGTGCGTGATGAGCCCGCCGACCCGCACGCGGGTGCCGGGGTCGACTCCGCCCACGGCCGACACCGCGAGAACCCCGTCGGCGGACAACAGCTCCCGCACGTGCTGGATCGGGTGCACATCGGGCGAGATGGCGGTGGCCCACAGGTCGGCGACCGTCAGCTCCACGTCGCTCATGCCGGGCAAGGTCGGCGGCGGCGCGGACACCCCACTGCCTTCCAGCTGGTCGTCGCTGTCGAGATAACCGGCGTTCCACAGCGCCTGTCGCCGGGTCAGCCCGAAGCCGTCGAACGCTCCGGCCGTGGCCAACGCCTCCATCTGCGCCACGGTCAACCCCGTCCGCCTGGCCACGTCGGCCATGTCACGAAACGGCCGCTCGCCTCGCACGCGGACGATGTGCTGGGCCACCTCGGTGCCGATGCCCTGCACCGCGTCGAGCCCCAACCTCGCCGCGAACCGGCCGTCGCGCCGGTGCTCCGGCGTGGGGTCGAGCGTGCCCTCGACGAACTCCCCCGGATCGGGCTGGTCGTGCGCCGTGCAGGCCTCCAGCCCCGTCACGCCGGGACTCGCGCCAGGGAGCAGCTCCAGATCGGCCTGCGCCTGGGAGCACGCGATGTCCGGCCGCAGCACCGTGACCCCGTGACGTCGGGCGTCGGCGACCAAGGACTGCGGCGAGTAGAACCCCATGGGCTGGTTGCGCAGCAGCGCCGCCAGGAACGCTGCCGGGTAGTGCAGCTTGAGCCAGCTGCTGGCATGGACCAGCAGGGCGAAGCTGAGGGCGTGGCTCTCGGCGAAGCCGAAGTTCGCGAAGGACTGGATCTTCAGATAGATCGCATCGGCCTCCGCCTCGCTCAGACCGTGTCGCCGCATCCCCTCGTAGAGCCGGTCGCGCAGCTTCTCGATGCGTTCGATCCCTCGCTTGGATCCCATCGCACGGCGCAGCAGATCGGCTTCGTCCCCCGTGCAGTCCCCGATGACGATGGCCATCTGCATCAGCTGCTCCTGGAACAGCGGCACCCCCTTGGTGCGCTCGAGCACGGGTTTCAGCACGGGGTGGGGGTAGCTGACGGGCTCACGGCCCGTCGCCCGTCGGATGTAGGGGTGCACCGCACCGCCTTGGATGGGCCCGGGACGAATCAGGGCGATCTCGATGGCCAGGTCGTAGTAGGAGCGCGGCTTCAACCGTGGCAGGGTGCCGATCTGTGCCCGGCTCTCAACCTGGAACACCCCGATGGAGTCGGCCCGGCACAACATGTCGTAGACGGCCGGCTCGTCGCGCGGCAGCGTGTGCAGCTCCCAGCGCTCCCCCGTGTGCTGCTCGACGATGCGAAACGTGTGGTCGATGGCGCCGAGCATCCCCAGTCCCAGCAGGTCGAACTTGACCAGTCCCATGTACTCGCAGGCGTCCTTGTCCCACTGCAGCACGGTGCGCCGGTCCATGCGGGCCCGCTCGATGGGTACGACCTCGCCGATGGGCCGTTCGGTCAGGACCATGCCGCCCGAGTGAATCCCCAGGTGACGCGGGCTGCCGATGAGCTGGCGCGCCAGGTCGACGACCGGCTGCGGCGCATCGCACTCGCTGGTGTGGACCGTGTACCAGCCGTCGATCTGCTTGCTCCAGGCGTCCTGCTGACCGGCGGAGTACCCCAGCGCCTTGGCGGCGTCACGCAGCGCCGACCGGGGCCGGTAGGTGATGACATTGGCCACCTGGGCCGCATTGCGTCGGCCATAGGTGTCATAGACCCACTGGATGATCTCCTCGCGTCGGTCCGAGTCGAAGTCGACGTCGATGTCGGGCTCCTCCTCACGCGTGGTGGCCAGGAACCGGGCGAACGGCAGGTCGTACTTGATCGAGTCGACCGCGGTGATGCCGAGCGCGTAGCACAGCGCCGAGTTCGCCGACGATCCTCGGCCCTGACACAAGATGCCGCGTCGCCTGGCCTCCTGAACGATGTCGTGGACGATCAGGAAGTAGCCCGGGAAGTCCTTCTCCTCGATGACGGCCAGCTCGGCCTCGATGCGCTTCGTGGCCTCGGCACGGATGTGGGCGTACCGCTCCTCGATGCCTCGGCGGGCGAGCTCGCGCAGCCAGCTCATGGCCGTGTGCCCGTCGGGGATGTTGCGGCGCGGCAGCCGCGGCGTGGCGGCCTTGAGGTCGAACGCGATCTCGTGGGCGATCTGCACGCTGCGGGCCACGGCACCGGGATGTCTGGCGAACCTGGCCTGCATCTCGGCACCCGATCGCAGATGGGCAGCAGCGCTGCCGGGCAGCCACCCGTCCATGTCGGCAAGACTGCGTCGGGCTCGGACCGCCGCCATCGCAGCGGCGAGCCGGTGCTGCTCGGGACGCGCATGATGGACGTTGTTGGTGGCGACCACAGGCAGCCCGTGGTCGGCGGCCAGCGCGGCGAGCAGATCGTTGCGGGCGGTGTCGGTCGGCATCCCGTGGTCGGTCAGCTCGACCACGACCGCGTCCAGGCCGAAGCGCGCGGTGAGCCGATCCAGCGCCTCGGCCGCCGCCGACGGTCCGCCGCGCTCCAGCGCCTGTCGAACGACACCCTTGCGACAACCCGTCAGCACCAGCCAGTGCCCGGGCCCTCGATCAGCCAGCTCGTCCACGTCGTACAGCGGCCGACCCTTCTGGTCACCTCGCAGGTGCGCCTCGGTCATCGCCGCGGCCAGCTGGTGGTATCCGTCGACGCCTCGGGCCAGCACCAGCAGGTGACTTCCTTCGGGATCGGGGATGCCGTTCTGGGGTCCGCTGAGCCCCAGTGAGAGCTCCGCACCGTAGATCGTCAGGAGCGGGGACCGGCTCGCAGAGCGCAGCTCCTGGGCCGCCTCGGCGAACGCCGGCGCTCCGGCGAATCCGTCGTGATCGGTCAACGCCAGTCCCGTCAACCCCAGACGAACCGCTTCGGTGACCAGCGCCTCGGGCTGGCTGGCTCCGTCGAGGAAGGAAAAGCTGCTGTGACAGTGCAGCTCCGCGTACGGCACGACCGGCCCGTCCGGCGCGGGGATCTGCTGTGCCTCCGGACGTGACTTCTTGCGTCTGCTGATCGGCGCGTCACGCTCGCCGGCTCGACCCGTCAGTCGTCGCTCGAGGTCGTTCCACGAGATGTCCGGGTTGTTCCAGCCCATCAGCGACCACCACCGGTCGTCGGTGGGACGCGACGGTCACGGGCTCGCGCCTCCACCACCGAACCGCCCTGCCTGCACCGGTCAGTCATAACGAGCCTCGGTGTGCCAGCGGCCGTCCTCGACGATCATCAGCCAGGCGCTGCCGTCGACCCCGACGACCTGGAAACGGGCGATACGACGGGAGGAGGCGACGTCCCACCAGCGCTCGTCGACGGGCCAGGGTCCCGCCCAGGAGGCGACCGGGAGCCAGTCGGCGTCGGGGACGGGCCGGAACCGACGGGGTTCACCGGTCACGACGCCGCGACCGCTGACCCCGACCGACACCCCTTCGGCGCCGACGACCCAGGCCTGCTGCGGCTGCTCGAACACCGTGGCCGGAGCGGGCGGAGGGACGCTGGCGGGCCAGGGCTGATCGGCGGCACGGGCCACGACGGGCTTCTCCCCCCAGGGCGTCACCAGGTGTCGGTCACGGTGTCCGCGGCCGCCTTGCACCTGGACCTGGACGACCCCGTCGTGACCGACGATGCCCTGCACCCGTGCGACCCCGCGCTCGACTCGCTCGTCGGGACCTCCGCCGAAGAGGCTCTCGGCGTGATCACCGAGCGGTTCGACCGACTCGGGCACGAGTCGCACGGCGTCGACCGGAGCCCCGACGCGCGCCGCCTGCAGCTGCCAGCGCACCCGGTCGACCAGGTCGGCGGCCGAGAACCATCGCGGATGCATCCAGCGACGCGTGCTGATCAGCTGCCCGTCCGCGTCGATCTCGATGCGGACCGTGGTGCACACCGCCCCGCGGTCGCTCAGATCGGCCACGAACCCGTCTGCGGTGGTGCGCAGGCTGAAGGCGATCTGGTCCACGCGGTCCAGCGGCGGCTCGAACGACAGCGCCGCCGTCAGCTCCGGCGGTGGTCGGCGTCGGCTGACCGGCTGCGAGTCGTCACCGGCGGCCAACCGGTGCAGCAACGCCCCCTGGGTACCGAACCGGGTGTGCACGTCGGCACGAGGCAGGCTCGCGAACCCACCGAGCGTCGTGATCCCCATCCGACGCAGCAGCCCGGCCAGTGCGTCATCACCGAGGACCTCGACCGGAAGATCACGCAGGAAGGCCGCCGACTCCCCCGGCGGCACGATGACGCTGTCTTGAGCGCACGCCTGTCGGGCGGCCTGTTCTGCTGCGAACAAGCCGTCGGCGACCCCGAGCCGCACGTCCCAGACGCCCAGCCTCACCAGGTGCTCGGCCACGACCGCACCTGCCTCGACCTCGCCGCCGTAGAACCGGCTCGGCACGTGCAGGGCGCACAGCCCGGGCCGCAGCGGAGCAACCCCTGGCGCGATGGTCTCGATGCCGACCAGCACTTCTTCGAACGCGCGCGCATCGGCCTCGCGGTTGTGGTCCCGCAGGACCAGGTCGGGGCACCGGGACTGCGCGTCGCGCCGGCGCATACCTCGGCGCACGCCGTCGACCCGCGCCGACTGTGAGCAGGCCAGCACCTGTCCGGCGGCGATCACGGCCACCGGAGCCCCTGCCGGCACCCCCACCGATCCCGCCACGACTGGCCAGTCGGGCGCCCACAACACCAGGATGCGACTCATCCGACGCTCCGGAGCGTGCGCGTGTCGTGCTGCTCGTCGGCAGCCGGTCGGATGCGTTGGTCCAGATCGGGGAACCACAACCGCCGAGTCCTGACCGGGGCCGTCCCGCGTCGGACCCCCAGCGTGACCCGCCGCGCCTGCAAGTGACCGTGACCCTGCCCGAGACCGACCCATTCGACGTCGGTGACGTCGATCCGGGCATCGACTCGTGGCCAAAGTCGGTCGCCGAGGGTGAGCAGCACCGACCCGCGTGCGCGCAGACGAGCCGCGAGACGACCGGCGTCGCGTTCGCCGACGTCGACCGGCGGCACGACCGCCACCACGCCCAGCACGTCGACGAGAGCGGCCGTGACCTCGATCCAGCAGGACTGCGGATCGGGCACCAGGACGCAGCGGTCGAGTCGGACCCCGGCCGCAGCGAGCGCCTCCAACCCCAACCGAGCCGTGCCCACGATGCCGCACCAGGCGCCGTCGGCCGACGGTCCGGCCATTAACAGCCCCAGGACGCCCGCGGAACCGGTCGCGTACACCCCACCGGTCTGCAGCTGGAGCAACCCCTCCAACGCCGGATGGGTCGCCACCGGCTGTGCGGCCGGACGACCCTCCAGCCGGCGCACCCGCTCCCTCAGGTCGTCGATCGAGGGGGCCGGGAGCGTCACTCACCCATATTCGAACACCTGTTCGAAAAGGTCAAGTCGGGCCGGTCACCCGCTCTTGCGACGGAACTCCCGCGCCTGGACCGGACCGTTGGCACCGTGGGACTTGTCGCTGCCGTCCTGGTCTGCGCCCTTCGCCGAGGCGTGGTGGCGGGCCTTCTTCTTCTCCAGCGCCTCACGCATCTTCGCGCGGACGTCGTCGCTACCAGCAGCCATGAGCATCTCCTCGTCGTTGCTGACACCGTACGGGTCAGCGCTCCTCGGCGGTACCGCTGCGAAGAATTTTGCCGAAAGCTGCCAGATCAGGCGACCTTGCTGCTCCTACTGATGATGCTCACTTCACAGGACGGAACGATTCGTGCACGTGACCACTTCTCCCCGAGAGAACCAGGCCCTAGGCTCCGGCCATGACGTCTGCCGGGGACGCGGAGAAGACGACCTCCGACGCCGAGCTGGTCGCCCGCGTGCTGGCCGGCGACCGCGACGCGTTCGCCGAGGTCTACGACCGCTACGGACCACGTCTGTTCGACTTCGCCTACTCGATGACGCGACACCGCGAGGAGGCCGCCGACGCGGTCGCGGACTCGTTCGTGTTGTTCGCCGAACGGCTCGCCCAGCTGCGCGACCCCGACCGGTTGCGTCCCTGGCTCTACGCGATCGTCCGCAGCGTCTGCCTGCTTCGCCTGAAGGCGCGCAGACGGGTCGCCTACGACGGCGAGGAGCACCTGATCGCGATGGCTGACGACCGACTCACCCCCGACGCCGTCGCCGAGCAGGCCGCGCTGCGTCAGCTGGTCTGGGACGCGGCCGAGGGCCTGGCGGACCGCGACCGCGCCCTGCTCGACCTGCACCTGCGTCAAGGCCTCGAAGGCGCCGAGCTGGCCGAAGCGATGGGCGTCAGCGCCTCCAACGCCTACAGCATGCTCCATCGGGTGCGCTCCCAGGTCGAACGCTCCCTCGGTGCCTTGCTGATCGCCCGGATGGGACGCGACGATTGTCCCGCGCTCGAGGAGCTGCTGGTCGACTGGGACGGCACGTTCTCGGTGCTGATCCGCAAGCGGGTGACCCGCCACGTCGACACGTGCGAGGTCTGCTCGCAGCGGCGGCGCATCATGGTCAGCCCCTGGACGTTGCTCGCCTCGGTGCCCCTGTTCGTCGCTCCGCTGTCCCTGCGTGACCGCGTGCTGGCCGACACCCGACTCGTCGCCCACACGCCGCCTGCGTCGACCGGCGGACCGGGCACCAAGGCAGTCGCCGCAGCCGTCACAGCGGTGACGGTCGTCGCCGGCGTCACCACGTTCCTGCTGTGGCCGAAAGGCCAGGCTCAAGAAGCGGTGCCGACGCCTCCGCCGGTCACCGTCAGCACGACGGCACCGGCACCCGTCGAGCCCAGCCTGGCCGCTGCCGAGCTGGATCTGTCGGCGAGCGAGATCGACCTGGGGCGCACCGCCACCCACGGAACGGTGACCGTGACCAACACCGGCGGCCTGCCTCTCGACTTCACCGCGACCACCGCGCAGAGCTGGCTGGCCGTCACCCCCGCCCGTTCCACGCTGGACGGCGACGAGTCGACGACACTGACGGTCCGGGCCGATCGCCGTGCGCTGGCCGAGGGAACCGCGTCCGGGACGGTCGAGCTGACCTGGGCCGGCGGGGCCGAGCAGATCACGGTCCGTCTCACCCGCGAGGTCGACCCCGTCATCGCTCGGCCGGCGATCGACACCCCCGGAGTCTGCTCCGGCAGTGGGCGTACCCACGTCGTCTCCTCGAGGATCACCGACGCTTCGGAGGTGTCGAGAGCCACCTTGTCGTGGAGTGGCGCATCATCTGGCAGCACGTCGTTGTCCAAGTCGTCGAACACCTGGTCCGGCACCGTCGGCCCGTTCGCCGTCGGTGGGACGGTCACGGTCACGATCACCGCAACCGATGCCCGCGGCAACACCTCGACCCGCACCGCGTCGTTCTCGGTCGACCCCTGTCCGGGCTGATCCTGCCTCCGCAAAAGGGCCCTGACCAGCCCGGATGCGGTTCCCGAGAAAATTTCAGAAATTTCTCTCCGAAAACTGCGAGGTCGGTCGCGCTGGTTGCTCCTACTCACAAGCAACCACACAGCACGACCCACACAGGAG